>NZ_JAOCQE010000040.1 GCF_025290915.1 Streptomyces sp. 15-116A
CCGACGATCAAGGCCGCACATTATGGACCGACGCCCTGCGACCTGGGCGTATGCACGACGCCACGGCCGCCCGCAACGAAGGCATCGCCAGCTGCTTCCAGCACTTCCCCGACGTCGAAGTCCTCCTGGACGACGGCTACCTGGGCCTGAGCCGCGACCACCGCGGGCAAGCGATCACACCCCCCAGAAAACCCCGCCCGGGAGCACTCCCCGGCAGAGTCGAACAGTGGGAACGCGACCGCCACGGCCACTCCTCCGACCGCATCACCGTCGAACACGCCCTCGCCGATCACAAACGTTGGAAGCAACTGACCCGCTGGACCCACCGCCGAGACAACCTGCCCGACACGTACCGCGCCATCGCTGGCCTCGTCTCCGACCGCACCATCAACGCCTGAAACAGGCCACGACCAGGCCAAACACGCTTCACCCACTATCACGCACCAACTCGTAAGACGCCATTTCAGTTGGCGTGATCTTGCGGCAGTCTGGGGCGATGACTGCTGCGCTTGTCGAGCGGATGGTGCCGGAGGGCCTGTGGGAGCTGTTTCAGCGGGTGGTCCCGCCGGCTCCGGAACGACCGCAGGGTGGGGGACGGCGTCGGCGAGGTGACCGTGAGGTGTTGGCCGCGATCATCTTCGTGGCCACCTCGGGGTGCACCTGAAACCAACTGCCACCGGGCTTCGGGCTGTCGGGAGTGACCGCCTTTCGCCGTTTCACCGAGTGGACCGAGGCCCGGGTCTGGGCCAAGCTCCACCGCCTGGTCCTGGACGAACTCGGGTCCCGCGGTGACCTGGACTGGTCGCGGTGCGCGATCGACTCCGTCAGCGTCCGCGCCCTCAAAGGGGGCAACTGACGGGCCCGAATCCGACCGACCGCGGCAAGAACGGATCGAAAATCCACCTGATCGTCGACCGACGTGGCCTGCCCTTGTCGATCGGCATCTCTGCCGCGAACCTCCACGACAGCCAGGCCCTCATCCCGTTGGTCCGCGGTATCCCGCCCATTCGCTCCCGTCGTGGCCGCCGACGCCGACGGCCCGGCAAACTCCACGGGGACAAGGGCTACGACTACCAGCACCTACGACGCTGGCTGTCCTCCCGCGGCATCCAGCACCGCATCGCCCGCAAGGGCATCGAGTCCTCCCAACGACTGGGCCGGCACCGCTGGGTCGTGGAACGAACCGTGTCCTGGCTGTCCGGCTGCCGACGACTCCACCGCCGCTACGAGCGCAAGCCCGAACACTTCCTCGCCTTCACAGCCATCGCCGCCACCCTCATATGCCACCGCAGACTCACCAACTGAAATGGCTTCTTACCGCGAGATGGCGGGGCGTACGGGGCCAAAGCCGTATTACTGCGGTGCTTCGACGCTCAGCCAAGCAGTAACCGGTGCTTGACTTCCCCGGCTCCAGGTTGTGGAAGCCTACGCTCGCGCAGCTGGGAGCCGCGCCGACCAGGAGGCGCGTCAGCGCCGTGTGGGACGAGCGCGTCAACTGTGGAAAGCTGCGGCCATTGAGCAGGCTCGTCCCCTTCGGGCAGGCCGTGGGCGCCGGCTCCGACAGATCCGTACGTCAGAGGCACTCGGCCAGGGCCTAGCGAGGCTCCGCGCGCGTGCAGGCCAGCCGTCACTGCGTGAGATCGAACGGGAGACCGCTGCTAGTGGCCACCGCGTCCCGCGATCGACGTGCCAGTTGATCTTGGCTGGCCGCGTCCTGCCCACCTCGGAGCAGTTGGCTGCCCTCCTGAACGCCTTCGCTGTCACCGAAGCTGCTTCCTTGGGCTGGCGTATCGCGCTTAATCGCATTGTGACGGGCATGTACCCGGTGCCGACCTGGCCTGCTGGGTGTGTGTGCCCGGACGGGGACCCCTCCGTAATTGGGTTCCTGGAACGTCGTGACCGCGACGAGAGGATCAAACGAAAGACTGGGCAACTCCGCCAGGACGAGGACTACGACCAATGGCTGGAGGCGCGTGCGGCCAGGGCGTTCCACCGGCGCCGATGGGACTATCTGGACGAGGACGAGCTGGATCACTTTGAGCGGGTGGATGGTCCACCTTGCTCGACGGGTCTGGATGGCATTGCGGAAGGCCGCCAGCAAGCAGTGATCGAGTAGGGCAGCCACGGACGCTGGGGAGCCGGTTCCGGAAGTCGGCTCCCAAACGGCTCCCAAACGACCCCGGAACCACTCAGGGGCCCGACCCGCGCTTGCGGATCAGGCCCCTGACCTGGTACTTCTCTGTCGGGGTGGCGGGATTTGAACCCACGACCTCTTCGTCCCGAAGCAACTTGGGCGGGCTGCTTACCTTGGACTGGCGTGTCTCTCACCTGCTGCGATGGTCCGCAGGCGTGCGTGGTTGTCCACCGCTGTCTGTCGGCGTTGTCACGCAGTTAGACACTCAGCGCTTTCCTACGCTTCTCGTGGGGCTCACTGCGAAAGGCCAGTACCGGTAGAGTGGCGTTCTGCTGGCTTTGACAGACGGGCGCATACCACGCAAGTACTGCGCCGTTGTCGGCAGGTGTCTTCATGCGCGACCGCCACGGCCTGGTGGAACCCAGCCGTTTCACCTGCGGGTATCGCGCAACGTTAGTCCCATACACCCCCTTGGGGGCCTCGTGGTGATGCCCGGGATTACGCTCGGTCGCTACGCTTAACCTACGGTTACCGAGCGTAATCCCGGGCATCACCACGAGGCGGGGAATGGTTAGATGATTACCTTCCCTTGGTTAGATTTTTACCTATGCTCGGGTCTCTTAAGCCAGCCCTCTGGACCGGGGCTGCTGTACTGCTGTGGGCGGTCCTACTCGAAAGCTGCTTGCAGGCTTTGCTGGCTTGATGGGCTTTGACGGCTGGGCTATGGAGCTAGCTGCGCTGCCTGCTCCGGGCCTGGTGGGTGGGTGCTGGCAGGTTCTTGGCCTGCGGTGATGCGGCGCCCAGGCCTGCTGTGGGCGGTCCTACTCGAAAGCTGCTTGCAGGCTTTGCTGGCTTGATGGGCTTTGACGGCTGGGCTATGGAGCTAGCTGCGCTGCCTGCTCCGGGCCTGGTGGGTGGGTGCTGGCAGGTTCTTGGCCTGCGGTGATGCGGCGCCCAGGCCTGCTGTGGGCGGTCCTACTCGAAAGCTGCTTGCAGGCTTTGCTGGCTCGATGGGCTTTGACGGCTACAGCTGATCGCGGCTGGCACATCTCCCTGGGCTGGCAGGGGCTCGTGCGAGGCGCGTCGGCCGGCGTTGTCAGCACACATGGCTATCTACTTGAAAGCCTTTAGAGTAGGCCCATGACTTCCAATGAGGTGGATCACGCTCTGGGCTTGCCGCCCCAAGAGGTAGGCGCTGCGTTGCTGGCCCTGCCTGAAGATCAGTGGTTCGATCGCAAGAGCTGCCTGATCAGCCCTCGAAAGCTCGCAGAAGCCCTCGCAGCCTTCGCTAATGCCGAGGGAGGAATCGTTGCCATCGGCCTGAATAACGGGCAGGTCGAAGGGATGAAGGGATTGGGTAATAAGGAGAACGAGCTCCGTCAAGCCTCGATTGATTTCACTTCCCCTCCCGTCCGCGTGAGCTTCAGCAGAGTCGAGTGCATTGATAGAGGTCAGCAGGAAAACTATCTTCTGATTGCGCGGGTGGAGCCCGGTGAGCGCGTCCACGAGCTCAGTAACGGTGAGTGCTACCTCAGGGTGGGGGATGAATCTCGGAGGCTTACTTATACGCAGCGCCAAGAGCTAGAGTTTGACAAGGGGCAGAGTCAATACGATGGGTTCGCGGCACCTGGCGTAGACATTACCCGCTTGGATCGAACTCTGCTTCAACAGTTCAAGTCGAGCGTCGGAGCCCATGATATTGAGGATGAGAAGATCCTCCGCGCCCGCAGTCTTCTGACTACGAATGGGGATATTACGAACGGCGGATATTTGCTGTTCGGAACCTATCCGCAGGATGTATTCCCGCAGGCTTACATTAGGGTTCTTAGGTTTCTGGACGTAAAGAGGGGTACTGGTGCCAGGCTAGGGCTAGAGGAGGGCTCGGATATCCGCATCGAAGGCAGTATCCCTGTGGCCATCCAAGAGGCGAGCAGGAAGATTGAGGAGCTAATCCCCAAGCGCCGAGCACTATCGGAGAGCGGTCTTTTTGAGGCGCGCTCCATTGTGCCCAGGGATGCATGGCTGGAAGGGCTGGTCAACGCCGTGATCCATCGCTCCTACAGCCTCGCTGGTGACCATATTCGATTTGAGATCTATCCGAATCGAATTGAAGTTGAAAGCCCTGGAAGATTTCCGGGATTGGCGAATCCTTCCAAGCCTTTGGAGATTAGTAGGTTTGCACGGAATCCGCGAATTGCGCGCGTCTGTGCCGACCTGAGGATTGGTCAAGAACTGGGTGAAGGTATCAAGCGTATTTTTGAGGAGATGCGAAGGGTGGGGTTGACGGACCCTGTTTATCAGCAAACTTCGGGGAGTGTCCGCTTGACTCTTGCGGCTATTCCTCGCATTGATGCAAGAATCGCCCAGAGGCTACCAGTGGGGAGCCAAAAGGTACTCGATGTCATCAGGAGTGCCGATTCTCCTTTGGGTACCGGGCAGATTTCCGAAGCGATTGGCATGAGTAGGCCCGCAACCAACTTGCGTTTGAAGGCGCTTGAGTCTGAGGGCTTCATTCGATGGAGCGGAAAGTCGCCAAAAGATCCCCGGGCTGTCTGGGAACTTACGGAAGATTGGGCTTAGGAGTGGATTGTAACGTAGGTCGGAGGAGCGGCTTTGGGCTGGAGCTGATTTGGCGCGAGTGATCATGGCCCATTACGCTAGCCCGCGGATCGGGCAGGTTTGTGAGCCTGCCCGTTAGTGCCCGATCTTGGGCCATGATCTTCGAGGCTCGCGCCAAATTGGCTGCCTAAAGCCGTGGAGCCGACCGGCCTCAGCCACAGAGGGTTTTCCTACCTCCGCCCGCATGCACGCAGCGCGCCGCCGGGCGCGGCCAGCCGGGGCGGAGACAGGAGGCAGGCCGCGCCGCAGAGGCGGCGCGCGCCCGCGCCGTGCGCGGGCCTTGATGAAGTAGGGAAAGTCTTATCCCTCAGTCGGGCGGCACTCCTGCCGGTACTCGTCGAGCAGGGTGAAGAAGAGTTCGATCGCTGGTACGTCGAGCTGCTGCGCCTCGCGCTCGATCTCAGTTGCCCAGCCGAGGGAGCTGTGACGACCGAGGCGTTGCCACAGCCAGTGAGCAAAGCGGCCCTGATCTCCAGGACTCCAGAAGTCGAAGTTGTCCTCAACGCCGTGTACGGCTGTCGCGATGCCATAGCCGAGCAACATGGAGTCGAGGTGTTGGAGGGAACTTCCCCGTATCCACATGCCGGGTCGGAGACGTACCTCGTCCAGGAACTCTTGGACGTTGGACAGTTCGGTGAGATGCCGCGGCATTCGCTGTGAGCTGTCTGCTGCTGTCATCGGATGAGCAGCCGCTTGCCGTCGTGGCTCCGTACGTGGGGCCCGTTGCCGTCCAGGGCGTCCAAGAGCCGGACTGCGAAGACCTCTGACATGCGATCGCTGACCTCTTCGGGCGTGAGCCAGTCGACGGCTGTGGACTCACTCGACGTGCGCTCGGTGCCGCCGGAGGGCTTGCAGCGGAAGACCAGGGCCACGATGCCTCGGGTGGTGTTCTTGTAGACGCCGGTCAGTTCGTCCACCTCGACGTGGATGCCGGTCTCCTCCAGGACCTCGCGGGCTACGCCGGCCTCCGGGGTCTCGTTGAGTTCGAGCACGCCGCCGGGAAGTTCCCAGGTGCCGTTGTCTGCGCGGCGAATCGCCAGGAGGCGTCCGTCTTCGCGCACCACGGCTCCGGCCACGGATACCGAGTGGAGCGATGGTGTTGACCTTGCCTCCCGTGATGTACTCATGTACAGGAGCATAGGAGGCTGGGAAGGACTATGGGAACAGCAGTAGGAGGTGAGCGGTCCGTACCTCGGTACGTGCAGATCGCCGAGGAGATCGTGCAGCAGATCCGGGCGGGTGTCCTCAAGCCTGGTGACATGGTGCCGAGTGAGTCGGAGCTCGTCGAGCGCTACGGGGTGTCGGGCGGCACGATCCGCAAGGCCATGGTGGAGGTGCGCGCGAGCGGGCTGGTCGAGACCCGGCACGGTAAGGGCTCGATCGTGAAGGACCGGCCGCCGGTGCGGCATCGCTCGTCCGATCGCTTCCGTCGCTCGCATCGCCAGGGCGGCAAGGCTGCCTACCTGGCCGAGTCGGCGCAGTCCGGTGCCACTGCCAAGGTGAGCGTGCTCTACATCGGCCCGATGGATGCGCCCGAGGATGCCGCGCGACGGCTCGGCGTTTCGGCCGGCGCCCAAGTGCTTGCCCGGCGACGCCTCTACTTCCGCAACGGCACGCCCGTGGAGACCGCCACCTCCTACCTCCCGTGGGATGTCGTCAAGGAGATCCCGGAACTGTTCGCCGAGAACCCCGGCGGCGGTGGCATCTACGCCCGACTCGAGGACCACGGCCACGAGTTCGCGGAGTTCGTCGAGACGCTGCAAGCGCGTCCGGCCTCCAAGGCTGAGGCGTCCGAGCTGGCGCTGAGTGCGGGTGCTCCGGTGGTTCACCTGGTGCGGGAGGCCCGTACGACCGAAGGCCGGGTCGTGGAGGTCTGCGACACGATCATGGCCGCTGACCAGTTCATTTTCGAGTACCGCATCCCCGCCGCCGACTGACGCGCCATCAACTCCCCTCAGCCCGTCGCGACTTCTTCGCCGCGACGGGTTGACTCATGTATAGGAGTGCTGCACTCTTCTTCACATCACTCATATACATGAGTGCTTGAGTCCATCCTCTATAGAGGAGTGATCTGCGTGCGTCAGATTCCCGTCGACACCTCCGCTGCGACCGTGATGGTCGCCCAGCCGCCCGAGCCGAAGATCCGCGACCGCCGCACTGGTGAGGTCGCCACCGACGCCGAGACCGGCGCCACGCTGATAACCGTGAACGTGATGTTCGCGCTCAACGGTGAGGTGGAGATCCTGAACGTCACCGTTCCCGAGACCGGCATCTCCGGTGACCTCGTGATGGGCACCCCGGTGGCCATCACCGGTCTGATCGCCCGGCCGTGGGAGAACGAGTTCAACGGCCAGAAGCGCCACGGCATCGCCTTCCGCGCGGTCGCCGTCACCTCGCTCACCGCCGGCGCATCGAAGCCGAAGGCGGCCTGAGCCATGACGTGGCTGACCGTCGCCCTGGCGCTGGTCGTCGCCGCTGCGGGTCTCCTGCGGTGGCGACGCCCCGCCTGGTACTGGCTGACGTTCGGAGTCTTCCTCGCCACGCTGCGCGTGCTGATCCGGTACGCCTCGGTCATGGACGCCTGCGGGCTGACCGTCCCGCCCTCGCGCTGGCGCCTTGCCCTGGCCCGGATGACCGATCGGCCCGCACCGGAGTCGCGTCCGCCGCGCATCCTGCGGGTGCGTCCGACCCGGACCGGTCTCGTCTTACGCCTCAAGCTGCGGCCCGGTCAGGACGCCTTCGACCTGGCCGCCGCCTCGGACCGGCTGCGGCACTCGTTCGGCATGTACGGCGTCACCTCCCGCGAGGTGCGCTCGGGCGTGGTCGAGCTGCGGATGACCGGTTACGACGTGCTCAAGCGGGTGCAGATGCCCGCCAGGACCGATACCCGGCCGATGAGGGTCCCGGTCGCCCTGCGCGCGGACGGCTCGGTCCACTACCGCGACTACCGGGGCGTGCCCCACGCGCTCACCCTCGGCGCCACCGAGTCCGGCAAGTCCGTCTACCAGCGCAACCTGGTGGCCGCGCTGGCTCGGCAGCAGGTCGCCCTGGTCGGCATCGACTGCAAGCAAGGGGTGGAGCTGTTCCCGCTGGCCCGCCGGTTCTCCGCGCTCGCCGACAACCCCGACACCGCCGCCGAACTCCTCGACGCCCTTGTGGCGCACATGGAGGACGTGTACCAGCTCATCCGCGCCGAACAGCGCATCACCGCCGACGTGCCCGACGCCGAGATCGCCGCTGACATCTGGAGCCTGCCCGAAGACCTACGGCCGGTGCCCATCGTGGTCCTGGTCGACGAGGTCGCCGAACTCGCCCTGTTCGCCAACAAGGAGCAGGAGAAGCGGCGGGATCGCATCATCACCGCCTTGGTCCGGCTCGCCCAGCTCGGCCGCGCGGCCGGCATCTATCTGGAGATCTGCGGGCAGCGCTTCGGCTCCGAACTCGGCAAGGGCATCACCATGCTCCGTGCCCAGCTCACCGGCCGGACCGCCCACCGCGTCAACGACGAAACGTCGGCGAACATGGCCTTCGGCGACATCTCCCCGGACGCCGTGCTGGCTGCCATCCAGATCCCCGCCGAGACCCAGGGCCTCGCCATCGCCGGTGACTCGACGGGGGGCTGGCACCGCATCCGCGCCCCGCACACCTCGATGCGGCAGGCCGTGAACATCTGCAACAAGCACGCCGACCGCACGCCCGCCCTGCCTGCACTCGCGCCTTTCCGGCCCGCGGTCACCCCGTTGCCCTTGCCCCGCGTGTCGCTGTCCAAGCCAGCGCCCGCCACCGCCTGAGCCCTTCCCTCTCGCAGTCGGCGCGACCGCCTCGCGCCAAGTCCCTACCCCCGCCATGCCTGATCACAGGAAGGAGCCGTGATGGCCCGCCCCGCTCTGCGCATGGACGCCGTTCTCATTCAAGCCGTCATCGCCGGGGCCCTGTCCTTCGCCCACCTGCATGACCTCGCCGCCGCTGCCGGACAGGACGGCTGGAAAGCCTGGGCCTACCCGATCAGCGTCGATCTGCTCCTGGTCGCCGCCTGGCGACGCCTCCGCACCGACGGCCCGTCCCGGCTGGCCTGGTGCTGGTTCCTCATCGCCCTGGTCGCCTCGCTCGGCGCCAACATCGCCACCGCCGGACTCCTCGACCTCAACGACGTCCCGGCCTGGCTGTGCATCCTCGTCGCCGCCTGGCCCGCGCTGGCCTTCATGGGCGGCACCCTCCTCGCCCACGCGCCTGGCGACCGGATGTCCGATCCGCCGGCGCACCCGGCCCCGGCCGAGAAGCCGGTCCCCGAGTCCGAGTCGGTCCCGGTGGTCGACGACGCCCCGGCCCTTCCCGCCGCCGAGCCCGCACCCGCTCCCGTCGCACCGGCTCCCGCCGTCCCGGCCGCGTTGGTCGACCACGCCCGCAAGGTCGCCGCCGACCACCACGCCCGCACCGGATCGCCGATCGACACCGACACCCTGCGCACCCGCCTCGGCGTCCCGCCCCACCTCGCCGACGCCATCGCCGCCCAACTCGCCTGGCCAGCAAGGAGAACCGACATGCCCGCCCGCGACCACTTCCACTCGCTGATGCGGATCGGCCCGGTGAACATCGGCACCCACCGCGACCGCAATGGCCAGACCAAGCACGCCGCCGTATGCACCGCCGACGACTGCGGCTGGTCCGCCGACTACTCCAGCCAGTCCGCCGCCCAGCTCGCCGCCCGCACCCACCGCTGCAAGGTCCGCTGAGGGAGGCCACCCATGGACGTCCCGCTCTGGCTCGCCCTGCTCGTCGTCGGCTACCTCGGCGTCAAGCTCATCCGCCCGCCCTGGTGGCTCATCGCCGTCCTGCTGCTCGGCGGTTTCCTCCTCGCCGACAGCGTCCTCGCCCCCGCCATCAACAGCTTCGTCAAGTAACCCGCCCCGGAAAGGAGATCACCCATGCTGCGCCCGAAGATTCCGACCATGCCCACCCCGACCGGCCATGTCACACCGCCCAGGGTCGTCGAGCCCACCGCCATCGTGCCCGGCGGCCAGACCCCGCCGCCCGCTCCCGCGGCTCCGGCGTCGTCCCGGCCCACGGTGCAGCTCACCCCGGGCACCGCGCTCGCCTTCGTCGGCGGCGGCACCGCCGTGGTCCTGGTCGTCGGCGCCGTCCTGGTCTCCATGCTCCTGGCCGTCGCCATCACCGGCGTCTCGGTCGCCGTCGGCGCCATCGTCCTGCGCTCGCTGCTCGCCTCGGACGCCAAGCGCCGCTGATCGGCCCCGGGGGGCGACGCACAAGCCGCCAAGCACGCCGCCGCCACTGGGACCGCGTACCGCCAGCCAACCGCCATCGTCACAAGGAGAACACCCGTGGACCTGCACATAGCCGCCAGCCTGGTGCCGTTACTCGGCTGGGCCGTGCACGGAAGCATCCTCACCCACCGGCTCGCTTCCGCCCGCCGCGACCCGCTCACCGGCCTGCACACCCGCGCCGGATGGACCGCCCGCGCCGAACACCTCATCCGCCGGCACCCCACCGCCGTCGTCCTCCTGGTCGACCTCGACCACTTCAAGACCCTCAACGACACCCACGGCCACGCCGCCGGAGACGCCGCCCTCATCGCCACCGCCGACCGACTGCGCACCTGGTGCGGACGCAACGGCACCGCCGGACGCCTGGGCGGGGATGAATTCGTCGCCGTCGTCCAGGACCTGGCCGCCGCCGACCTCGACGCACTTACCACCGCACTGCACCGGCCGCTCCACTTCGGCGGCAAGTCCGTGCCGCTGTCCGCCTCGGTCGGCACCTGCGCTCTCGCCGAACTCCCGATCCCGGCTCTGACCGATGCGCTCGCCGCCGCTGATGCGGCCATGTACGCCGCCAAGGGACGCAGTCGCCGAGGCTCGCGCACCTCTCGCTGACCGGCCGCCGGGTGGCGCACAAGCCGCCAAGCACGCCGCCACCCGGGGCCGTCCCTTCCAACCGCAATCGAAAGGAACCCCCAGCATGACCCACCGCACCACATCCGCGCCGCGCATCTGCCCGAACTGCGACGGCTTCCCCTCCGTCGCCGTCACCCTCGGCGGCCGGGACCGGCACGGACACCTGCGCACCATCACCGTCCTCTGCCCGGCCTGCCACGGCACCGGCACCACGCCGCTGCCGACCCACCCGACCGTGACCGCGTGGGAGGTGGCCGCCTGATGGGCATCTTCCGCGACCGGCTGCCCCGCGACACCGGCGACCCGCTCGACTCCGACATCGACCGTGCCATCCGCGTGGCCAAGGCACACGCGCGTCACGACCAGTCCCACCCCGAGCCGTCCAAGGCCAAGGGCAACACGTCCGGCCCGTCGTCGGCGTCGGCCAGCACCCCGCAGAAGCGGCAGTGGGGCCGGTGACCGACACCGCGACCTTCGCGGGCCTGGACCCGATCACCCTGGGGGACCTCCTCAGGGTGGCCGGGTCTCCCGGCTTTGACCGCTGGCAGGACCAGATCCGCCGCACCGGCGGCTGCGCCGACCCCATCCACCTCACCGGCTGGGTCCTCCACAAGGACAAGACCACCGGCGAGACCCTGCACCACTACACCACCGCCAACGAGCCGGGCGGACGCCTCCGCATCGCCTGCGGCAACCGCCGCGCCTCCCGCTGCCCGGCCTGCGCCTGGACCTACGCGGGCGACACCTTCCACCTCATCCGCGCCGGCCTCGCGGGCGACGACCGCCGCGACATCCCCGCCACCGTCCGGGACCACCCTCGGGTCTTCGCCACGCTCACCGCCCCGTCGTTCGGCCCGGTTCACAACCGGCCCGATCACGGCGTCTGTCGCTGCGGCACCCGGCATCCCGCCGACGACCCCGCCCTCGGTACCGCCCTGGACCCGGAGACGTACGACTACGCGGGCGCCGTGCTGTTCAACAACCACGCCGGACAGCTCTGGCAGCGCTTCACCACCCGGCTTCGCCGCGAGATCGCCGCCCGCGCCGGCCTCTCCCGCCGGGAACTCACTAATCAGCTCCGCGTCTCCTACGGCAAAGTCGCGGAGTTCCAGAAGCGGGGCGCGGTGCACTTCCACGCAGTGATCCGTCTCGATGGCCCGGATGGTCCGGACACAGCGCCGCCCGCCTGGGCCACGGTCGACCTCCTCGCCGACGCGATCCGTGCAGCTACGGCGCACTCCTACACCTCGGTCTCCGTCCCGGCCGCCGACGACCAACCGGCCCGGACCTTTCGCTGGGGCACCCAGCTCGACGTCCGCCCGGTCAAGGCGTTCGGCGACGGCTCCGAGATCACCGAACAGGCCGTCGCCTCCTACGTCGCCAAGTACGCCACCAAGGCAGCGGAGAACACCGGCACCCTCGACCGCCGCATCGGCGAACTCGCCGAACTCGACCGCCACCAGGTCCCCGACCACACCCGCCGACTGATCGAGGCATGCAAGGCGCTCGATCCGCTCTACCCGGACCGGCGCCTGTGGGCCTGGGCTCACATGCTCGGCTTCCGCGGCCACTTCTCCAGCAAGAGCCGCCGCTACTCGACCACCCTCGGCGCCCTCCGTCAGGCACGCGCCGACTACCGAGCCGCCCAGGAACATGCCGTCCTCGGCCTCGACGATCACGACCGCGAGCCTGACACCGTCCTCGTCCTCGCGGACTGGCAGTACGCCGGCCACGGCCACACCCCCGGCGAATCCGTCCTCGCCGCAACCATCGCCCGCGACCTCCACCTCAACCGCGAGACCGCCCGAGATGCCCTACACGATCAACTCGCCTTGGAAGGAGCCGCAGCATGACCATTGCCACCCCTGAACTGCTGACGGTGTCGGACGTGATGGCGCGGCTCAAGGTTGGACGCTCGAAGGTCTACGACCTGATTCGTACCCACCGACTCGCTTCGATCAAGATCGATGGTGCTCGCCGCATACCTGCTGACGCCGTGCGCGACTTCATCCAGCACCAGCTGGAGGAGGCCGCCTGATGGCCAAGCGACGCAGCCGTGGTGACGGCGGGCTCCATTGGGACGAGAAGAGACAGCGTTGGATCGCCACGGCGAACCTCGGCTTCGATCCGAGCGGCAAGCGGATCGTGAAGCGGGGGAGCGGCAAGACCAAGACTGAGGCGAAGAACAAGCTCAAGGAGGTGTTGCGGGATCACGAGGACGGTCTCGCGATTGCGCCCACGGGCTATACCGTCGCCGACGCCGTGAACGACTGGCTCACCTACGGCCTGGCGGGTCGTGACCCGGGCACCGTCGAGAACTGCACCATCCTGAGCCAGAACCACGTGATCCCGGCTCTGGGCTCCCGGAAGCTCCGCGACCTCAGCGCGGAAGACGTCGACCGCTGGCTGGCTGCCAAGGCCAAAACCCTCAGCACTCGCACGCTGCAGGCCATCCACTCCTGCCTGAACCGCTCGGTCAAGCGGGCCATGGCGCGGGACAAGGTGAAGCGCAACGTCGTCGAGCTGTGCTCAGTACCCCAGGGCCAGGCTGGGCGGCCGTCCAAGGCGCTCACCTTCGCCCAGGCCGAGGCGGTGCTGAAAGCGGCCGAGGGAACCTCGATGCACGCGTACATCGTCGTCGCCCTGCTGACCGGTGCCCGGACCGAGGAGCTGCGGGCGCTCACCTGGGACCACGTCTTCTTGAAGGGACGGCCGGACGCCGATCCGCCGCAGCCTCCACACATCGCAGTGTGGCGCTCGGTCCGGCGTGGCGGCGACACGAAGACCCGGAAGTCCCGGCGAACGCTCGCTCTGCCGGCGCGTTGCGTCGACGTCCTTTGGCAGCACTTCGAAGACCAGGGCTGGGAACGGCTCGCCGCTGGCGACAAGTGGGAGGAACACGGCCTGGTCTTCTCGTCGGCTGTTGGTAAGCCGCTCGACGCGACCAACGTCCGGCGCGCCTTCCGCCAGGCGCTCAAGGATGCCGACGGGATCAACGCCGACGAGTGGACGCCTCGGGAGCTCCGGCACAGCTTCGTGTCCCTGCTCTCCGACCGTGGCGTCCCGCTGGAGGAGATCTCCCGGCTCGTCGGTCACTCCGGCACGGCCGTGACCGAGGAGGTGTACCGGAAACAGATCCGCCCCGTGATCCAGACCGGCGCGGTGGTCATGGATGGCATCTTCAAGCGCGATCCGGAGCGTTAGTCACGCAGATAGACACGCAGCAACGCCAGAGGGCCCTCACCAACTCGGTGAGGGCCCTCTGAACTGCTATTTCGCTGTCGGGGTGGCGGGATTTGAACCCACGACCTCTTCGTCCCGAACGAAGCGCGCTGCCAAGCTGCGCTACACCCCGATCGTCGCTGCTGTCGCGGCGACGACGTTTACTTTAGCCCACTGGTGGCTGGAGGCGAAATCCGGTTTAGCGGCGGCGGCGGACCGGGTTCGGGCGGGTGTGGTCCAGGGCGACCAGGAGGGCGGCCAGGGCGTAGAAGGAGAGGCCCACGAGGAGGGCGTTGGCGAGGACGCTCTTGTAGCCGTCCTGGGTGACGTCGAGGAAGGGGTAGAGGTAGGCGGTCGGGCTGCCGGGGAGCAGTTCGCCGCGGGCCAGGGTGAAGGCCAGGTAGGCCAAGGGGTACAGCATCCACGTCGTGGCCTGGCGGATGTGCGTGCGGGCCGGGGGTGAGAGCAGGAGCCAGTCCAGCAGGGCCGCGGCCGGGATCACCGTGTGCAGGGTGTGCGCCGCGATCGTCTCCAGCGTGCCTGCCTCGCCCGTCATGGAGAACGCCGGCGTCGCGCCCGCCAGGAGCACGTGGTGGACCAGGGCCGCCATCGTCACGTAGAGGAGCGTCGCGCCGGTGATCGCGCCCGGGAGGGGGTGGCGGGCCGTCCAGGCTCGGCGGGCCGATGCCAGCGTGACCACCACCAGCAGGAGCGTGCTCTGGATCGAGAAGTAGCTCAGCACCCGGGTGGGGCTGCCGAGGAGCAGCTCGGCGGTGACCGCTGCCGTGGCCGTCAGCGCCAGGAGCGCGCGGTACGCCGCCACCAGCGGGCGGCGTACCGGGGGGACCACGGCCCGGGCCGGGACCGGGGAGGGCAGGAGGGAGGGAGTCGCACCCGGGAGGGCGGGGAGGTCCGGGATGTCCCTGGGTATCGGGGCTGTCATGCCTCCAGCGTGGGAGGCCGACCCGTTCGGTGCGATTTCCCGTGGGCTGTCCGGGTTACCTCTCCCAGTGCGGTCTGGTTACTCCCGGCTCGTCAGCGTCAGCAGCGTCGCCTCCGGGGGGCACGCGAAGCGGACCGGGGTGTACCGGTTCGTGCCGCAGCCCGCCGAGACGTGGAGGTAGGAAGTGTGGCCCTCGGACGTGTGCGTGGACAGGCCCTTCACGCGGTCCGTGTCCAGGTCGCAGTTGGTGACCAGGGCGCCGTAGAAGGGGATGCACAGCTGGCCGCCGTGGGTGTGGCCGGCCAGGATCAGCGGGTAGCCGTCGGCCGTGTAGGCGTCCAGGACGCGCAGGTACGGGGCGTGGACCACGCCCATCGAGAAGTCCGCCGAGGACGACGGGCCCCCGGCCACCTCCGCGTACCGGTCCCGCTTGATGTGCGGGTCGTCCAGTCCCGTCAGCTCGATCGACACGCCCTCGATCTTCAGCGTGCCCCTGGTGTTCGTCAGGTTCAGCCAGCCCGCCGCGTCGAAACCGTCCCGGATGTCCTCCCACGGGTTGTGGACGGCGCCGACGGCCGGCGGATTGCCGTTCAGGCCGTGCTTCCCCTGGGCCTTCTCGATCAGATAGCGGGCGGGGTTGCGCAGCCGGGGGCCGTAGTAGTCGTTGGAGCCGAAGACGTACGCCCCCGGGAACTCCATCAGCGGGCCCAGCGAGTCCAGCACCTCCGGCACGCCCTCGGGGTCGGACAGGTTGTCGCCCGTGTTGATCACGAAGTCGGGGCGCAGTCCCGCCAGCGAGCGCAGCCAGCGCTGCTTCTTGCGCTGGCCGCTGACCATGTGGATGTCGGAGACCTGCAGCACGCGCAGGGGGCGCATCCCGGCCGGAAGGACGGGGACCGTCACCCGCCGCAGACGGAAGGAGCGGGCCTCGAAGCCCGCCGCGTACAGCAGTCCGGCGGCACCGGCCGCCGTGATACCCAGGGGGATTCCGTATCGCGCGCGCATACGCCCCATCGTGTCAGACGCCGCTCAGCCGCCGTGCCACGCCGGTCGGTTGCCGTGCCACGCCGTCCGGCCGCGCCCCCGCACATGAACAGCCCCTTCCCGTACGCCCCTTAAATCAGCAGGCGTCCTGCCCCGCGCACCTGCGACAATCAAGTCATGACCACGCTCAAGTCGAAGCTGCAGGATGACCTCAACGCCGCGATCAAGGAGCGCGACGAGCTCCGCTCCTCGACGCTCCGGCTGACGCTCGCCGCGATCACCAAGGAGGAGGTCGCGGGCAAGGAGAAGCGCGAGCTCTCCGACGACGAGGTCCTCAAGGTGATCACCCGCGAGGCGAAGAAGCGCCGCGAGGCGGCCGACGCCTTCGCGCAGGGCGGTCGCGCCGAGCAGGCCGAGCGGGAGAAGGCGGAGGGCGAGGTGCTCGCGCAGTACCTGCCCAAGCAGCTGTCCGACGACGAGCTGGACGCGATCGTCGCCCAGGCGGTCGAGGAGGCGAAGGCGGCCGGCGCCGAGGGGCCGCGGGCCATGGGCGCCGTCATGAAGATCGTGAACCCGAAGGTCGCCGGTCAGGCGGAGGGCGGCCGCGTCGCCGCCGCGGTGAAGAAGCTGCTGGCCGGCTGACACGGCCTTTCCCGCACGCTCCGCACGCACGCCTCACGGGCGGCTCTGCATGCGAACGGCCCCTTCCTCCCTGGTACGGGAGGAAGGGGCCGACGTCGCTCTGGGGATGCCTCTCAGTCCCGGCCCCCCGGCCCGTTCCCCGGCCCCTGGATGAACCCCTCCGGGATGGAGAACGTCGGGTCCGGCTCCGGGCCGCCGCCGTTGCCCCCGCCATTGCCGCCACCGCCGCCACCGTTGCCGTTGCCCCCGCCGATCAGGCCGCCGATGAAGCCGCCGTCGCCGTTGTCGCGCTCGTCGCCGCCCTCGTCCTCGTCGTCGCCCCGGTCACGGTCGCCGCCGTCGGGGATGTGCACGAGGTTGAAGTCGTTGGCGTCCTTGCCCTCCAGCGCGCCGCTCATCATGTCGCCCCAGATCGGGCCGGGTACCGCGCCGCCGAAGACCTTGGCGTGCCACTGGCCGCCGATGGTGATGTTGATCATCTTGCGCTTGTGCGCCGGATCACCGACCCACACCGCACCGGCCATGTTGGGCGTGTATCCCACGAACCAGGCCGCGTACCGTTCGTCCGTCGTGCCGGTCTTACCGGCGCTCGCGCGGTCGTCAAGACCGGCTTGCCTGCCCGTACCGTCCTCGACCACGCCCTTCAGCAGCGTGTTGACGGTGTCGGCGGTCTGCTCCGACATCGCCCGCGAGCACGTCGACTTCGGCACCTGGAGCGACTTCTGCTTGTTGCCGATCCGCTGGCTGATCGACTCGATGGCGATCGGGGTGCAGTACATGCCGCGCGAGGCGAAGGTGGCGTAGCCGGCCGCCATGGTCAGCGGGGACATCTCCTGCGTGCCGAGCGCGATCGACGGGGCCTGCGCCATCTTTCCGCCGTCGGCCCGCTCGACGCCCATCTTCTTCGCCATCTCGGTGACCGGGCAGATGCCGATCTCACTGATCAGCTCGATGTAGTAGGTGTTGACCGACTTGGCGGTCGCCTCCTTCATCCCGTACGGGCCGACCTCCGACTCGTTCTCGTTCTCGACCGGGACGCCCTTCTCGTTCCAGACCTTGCCGTCGCAGGCCTGGACGGGGGAGGGGTAGTCCATCTTGTACGGCGCGGCGTACGTCTTGGTCGGCGGTACCCCGTTCTCCAGGGCGGCCGCGGCCACGATCGGCTTGAACGTCGAACCGGGCTGGTAGCCCGCCCCGCCGCCCATGGCGGCGTCGACCGAGAGGTTGATCGTCGTCTCGTTGTTCTTCGTGTCGATGCCGTACGGCCGCGACTGGCCCATCGCCAGGATCTTGCCGGTGCCGGGCTCGACGATGGTGGCGGCGGTCGCCACGTCGTCGCTCTGGTTGACGTGGTCCTTGACCGACTGCTGCACGGACTCCTGCGCCTGCGGGTCCATCGTCGTACGGATCGTCAGACCGCCGCGGTTCCAGATCTTCGCCCGGGCCTCCTTCGTCTTGCCGAAGACCGGGTCGTTGAGGAACACCTCGCGCACGTAGTCGCAGAAGAAGCCCGCGCCCTTGACCGCCGTGATGCAGCCGTTCTGCGGCTTGTTGACCTTCAGTCCGAGCGGGGTCTTCGCCGCCTTGTCGGCCTCCTCCTGGGAGATGTCGCCGACCTCGGCCATCCGCTGCAGCACCACGTTGCGCCGCTTCTTGGCCTCCGCCTCGTCGTTCACCGGGTCGTAGCGGCTCGGTGACTGGACGATGCCGGCGAGGAGGGCGGACTCCTGGAGGTTGAGGTCCTCGGCGGACTTGGAGAAGTAGCGCTGGGCGGCGGCCTCCACGCCGTAGGCTTGCTGGCCGAAGAACGTGATGTTCAGGTAGTTCTCGAGGATCTTCTTCTTGCCCAGCTCCTCCTCGACCTGGATCGCGTACTTCAGTTCGCGGATCTTGCGGCCCAGGGTCTGCTGGGTGGCCTCGGCGACCTTCGTCGGGTCGTCGCCGGCCTCCTCGACGAAGACGTTCTTCACGTACTGCTGCGTGAGCGTGGACGCGCCCTCGGCGACGCCGCCCTCCTGCGCGTTGCGGTTGAGCGCGCGCAGGACGCCCTTCAGGTCGACGGCGCCGTGCTGGTAGAAGCGCGAGTCCTCGATCGCGACGATCGCCTTCTGCATGTACGGCGAGATGTCCTTGAGCTCGACCACCGTGCGGTTGCGTGAGTAGACCGTGGCGATCTGGCCGCCCTGGGCGTCGAGGATCGTGGTGCGCTGGCTCAGCGGCGGGGTCTTCAGGTTGGCCGGGAGTTCGTCGAAGCTCTCGACCGAGCCCTTGGCCGCCAGCCCCAGCGCGCCCACCGCGGGCAGCGCGATGCCGGCCAGCACCGCTCCTGCGAGGACACTGACACCGAGGAACTTGGCGGCCTGCTGCGTGGGAGACAGACCACCGCCCGAGCGCTTGTTTGGCATGGGAGCAGCCTACGTTCTCATTCGCCGGACAGGCGTATATGCCTTGGCCTAAGCTGCTCTCAACTGTCACAGCAGTGAGGCCACGTATCAATACGTCCGGCGACCCCGAATCGTTCCGGATCTTCTCGACTTTCTTTTCCTCGGCTGTCTTCGGATGCGTCGCGGGGTGAGTCGAGGGTGAGTTGAGTACGTGTCCGGATCCGCCTTGTGTGTCACTTGGTGTCCGTTGTGACGCAACTGAACTGACCCCATATGCCGGGATTGTCGCGCATGTCGCCAGCTCACTCCCCCGGGTGATCTGCCGCTTACCCATAGTCCGTTCGGACCATTCAAGATTGGGCCCGCTGGGGGTGTTGCGCTGTGCCCACCTTCCGTAACGTCCTCAACTGGCGGCGGTGAATATGCCGCTGCCGCCGTGGGGGAGCCTCGATTCGGGAGAGGACGGCGCCGGTATGGGCTGGGTTACCGACTGGAGTGCGCAGGCTGCCTGCCGCACTACCGATCCGGATGAACTGTTCGTTCAGGGAGCAGCGCAGAACAGGGCCAAGGCGGTGTGCACCGGATGTCCGGTACGCACCGAATGTCTGGCCGACGCGCTGGACAACCGCGTCGAGTTCGGCGTGTGGGGAGGCATGACGGAGCGTGAGCGCCGGGCGTTGCTGCGCCGGCGGCCCACCGTCACTTCATGGCGCCGGCTCCTCGAGACCGCGCGCTCGGAGTACGAGCGGGGATCGGGCGTCGTCCCGCTGGGCGACGACGAGGTCTACGAGAACTACGCCGCGGTGAGCTGAGGACCCTCGGGGGGTTCTCGGCGCTGATCGGCTCCGCCGGCTGTTTTCAGGCGTTCGGTTCTGCCTGCCCGGCCTCGGGCGTTCGGTTCCACCGCCCGGCCTCGTGCGTTCGGCTCTTCCGGCCGGTCTCAAGCGCCTCGGCCGGTCTCATGCGCCTCCGGGTTCGTTCGCCTTTCGTGAGGCTCGTGGTTCGGGTGTCGCTCGCCGTGCGGTCTCATGTGCCTTGCGGTCGCTCATCGGCCGGTTTCTTGCCGAGCGTCAGGGTTCCCTCGGCCGTCCGGCTCCTGCTCGGGCGCCAGGGTTGGCTCGGCCGTCCGTTCCGTCTCGGGCGTCAGGCGCTTGCCTCGGGCAGCTCCGGCCGGTGGTTGGCGAGCCGGTCGCCGATGTCCCGCAGGCCAGCGAGATCGTGCACATCGCCGGGCAGCGCGGCCACTTCGGTCACCGCCACCTCGGGGTGGAGCGCGGTGAAACGGTCGCGTGTGCGCTGCTCGCGGGCGAGCAGATGCATCCGCTCGGCGTGCAGCCTCAGCAGGCCCGCGGTGAACCGGTCCACGGACCGCTCCGCGTCGGCGGGGGAGCCTTCGTCGGGAGCGTCGAGTGCGTCGGGGGTGCCGGGCTGCTCATCCGCTGGTGATTCTGAACTGTCGTCTGTGCTCAGGGAGTTGCCGGGAGAGGTACGAAGTCCAGCTTTCCCGTCCTCCTGATCCACAATGCGGGAGTCCTCAAGATTTTCCGCGGCGGCGACGGCCCGCTCGGCCGACAGCCGGTCGGCGCCGCTGCCGTGGACCCGGTTGAGCACCAGACCGGCGAGCGGCATGTTCTCCGCGGCCAGCCGTTCCACGAAGTACGCGGCCTCGCGCAGCGCGTCCCGCTCCGGGGCCGCCACCACCAGGAACGCCGTCCCGGGCGCCTGGAGCAGCTTGTACGTGGCGTCCGCGCGCGTACGGAACCCGCCGAACATGGAGTCCATCGCGGCCACGAACGTCTGGACGTCCTTCAGCAGCTGACCGCCCAGCAGCTTGCCCAGCGCGCCCGTCATCATCGACATGCCGACGTTCAGGAACTTCATCCCCGCCCGGCCGCCGACCTTCGCCGGTGCGAGCAGGACGCGGATGAGCTTGCCGTCGAGGAAGGAGCCCAGCCGCTTGGGCGCGTCCAGGAAGTCCAGCGCGGAGCGCGACGGCGGGGTGTCGACGACGATCAGGTCCCACTCGTCGCGGGACCGCAGCTGGCCCAGCTTCTCCATCGCCATGTACTCCTGCGTGCCCGCGAAGCCCGCCGAGAGCGACTGGTAGAAGGGGTTGCCCAGGATCGCGGCGGCCCGCTCGGGATCCGCGTGCGCCTCGACGATCTCGTCGAAGGTGCGCTTCATGTCGAGCATCATGGCGTGCAGTTCGCCGCCGGCGGAGTCGTCGATGCCCTTCACCCGGCGCGGGGTGTTGTCGAGCGAGTCGATGCCCATCGACTGGGCGAGCCTGCGGGCCGGGTCGATGGTGAGGACGACCACCTTGCGGCCCCGCTCGGCCGCGCGCAGACCGAGCGCCGCGGCGGTGGTCGTCTTGCCGACGCCGCCCGCGCCGCAGCACACCACGATCCGGGTGTCCGGGTCCTCGATCAGCGGGTCGATGTCGAGGGCGCGCGTGGGGGAGAGGTGGTGACGGGCGGCCGGGTCGTGCGTCTGGGCCGGTTCCGGACGGCTCATGTCATCCCCTGCTTCCGATACGTCCGACGTGTGGCGAATCCGCCGTCATGAAGTGGGTGGTGAGGGCGGGGCGGGCTCACGAGACGCTCTGTCTGCGGAGTTCCCGGGCCAGTTGGTACAAACCCGCGAGGTCCATGCCCTCCGCGAACAGCGGCAGTTCGTGCAGCGGCAGGCCGAGGTCCGCCAGCACCGCCCGCTGCTCGGTCTCCAGCGCGTGCCGCTCGGCGTACTCCTCCGCCTGCGCGAGCAAGGGGTCCACCAGCCGCTCGGCGTGTCCGCCGCGCCGCGCTCCGCCGAGACCGGCGGACGACAGTGCCCGTGCGATGGAAGAACGCGGGACGCTCCCCACGAGTTCCAGGTCGGCCGGATCCAGCAGCGCCGGCCGCACCATGTTCACGATGATCCTGCCCACCGGCAGTCGGGCCGCGCGCAGCTCGGCGATGCCGTCCGCGGTCTCCTGGACCGGCATCTCCTCCAGCAGCGTCACCAGGTGCACCGCCGTCTCGGGCGACTTCAGCACCCGCATCACGGCCTGCGCCTGATTGTGTATCGGGCCGATCTTGGCGAGCCCGGCGACCTCGTCGTTGACGTTGAGGAAGCGGGTGATGCGCCCGGTCGGCGGCGCGTCCATCACGACGTAGTCGTAGACGAACTTCCCGCTCCTGTCCTTGCGCCGGACCGCCTCGCACGCCTTGCCGGTCAGCAGGACGTCCCTGAGGCCGGGCGCGATGGTGGTGGCGAAGTCGATCGCGCCGAGCTTCTTCAGGGCGCGTCCGGCGCCGCCCATCTTGTAGAACATCTGGAGGTAGTCCAGAAGGGCCAGTTCGGGATCGATGGCCAGGGCGTGCACCTCGCCCCCGCCCGGAGCGACGGCGATCTTCCGCTCCTCATACGGCAACGCCTCCGTCTCGAAGAGCTGTGCGATGCCCTGGCGGCCCTCGACCTCGACGAGAAGCGTCCGCTTCCCCTCCGTGGCCAGGGCCAGCGCGAGGGCCGCGGCCACCGTGGTCTTGCCGGTTCCGCCCTTGCCACTGACGACCTGGAGCCTGCTCACGTCTTCGAGCCTAATTCCTCGCCCCGCGCCCCGGCGGCTCCGGGGGCGACTTCCGCGGACATGTCACCGCGGCGGTCGCTGCGGCGGTGTCCGCCGTTGCGGCTAGAGTCGGCCCCATGACCAAGTGGGAATACGCGACTGTGCCGCTGCTCGTCCATGCCACGAAGCAGATTCTGGACACCTGGGGCGAGGACGGCTGGGAGCTCGTCCAGGTCGTGCCCGGGCCGAACAACCCCGAGCAGCTGGTGGCCTACCTGAAGCGGGAGAAGCAGGGATGAGCGCCGTCGAGGCGAAGCTGGCCGAGCTCGGCCTGCGCCTGCCGGAGGTCGTCCCGCCGCTGGCGGCGTACCAGCCCGCCGTGCAGTCGGGCCCGTACGTCTACACCGCCGGCCAGCTGCCCATGGTGGACGGCAAGCTGCCGGTCACCGGCAAGGTCGGCGCGGAGGTCACCCCCGAGGAGGCCAAGGAGCTGGCGCGCACGTGTGCTCTGAACGCCCTCGCCGCGGTCAAGTCCGTCGCCGGGGATCTGGACCGGGTCGCGCGCGTGGTGAAGGTGGTGGGGTTCGTCGCCTCCGCCGCGGACTTCACCGGGCAGCCGGCGGTTCTCAACGGGGCGAGTGAGCTGCTCGGTGAGGTGCTCGGCGAGAAGGGTGTGCACGCGCGCAGTGCCGTGGGCGTCGCGGTGCTGCCGCTGGATGCGCCGGTGGAGGTCGAGATCCAGGTGGAACTGGCGCAGTAGCTTCCAGCGGGGAGCAGTCCGCCGGCGAGCTCGGGGCGTTCCGGTCGGTGCGCGGGTGCCGCGCCGCGTCGTGGCTGGTCGCGCAGTTCCCCGTGCCCCCTTGGGGCGCCTGGTGTTCCCTCTGTCACTCGAACATCTGGGCGTCAGCAGATAGCCTCCGGCCATGGCGAATGTGCAGGCTGGCGGGCAGTGGTACCCGCCGGAGTGGCCGGAGCGGATCAGGGCGCTCGCCGAGGGGACGCTCACGCCGGTCGCCCCGAAGCGGGCGGCCACCGTGATGCTGCTCAAGGACACCGCGGACGGCACTGTCGTGCACATGCTGCGCCGCCGTACGTCCATGGCCTTCGCGGGCGGCGCCTACGCCTATCCCGGCGGCGGTGTCGACCCGCGGGACGACGAGCGGCACATCCGCTGGGCGGGCCCCACGCGCGCGTGGTGGGCGGACCGGCTCGGCGTCGACGAGACGGGCGCCCAGGCGATCGTCTGCGCGGCGGTGCGCGAGACGTACGAGGAGGCCGGCGTCCTGCTCGCCGGGCCGACCGCCGACACGGTGGTCGGCGACACCACCGGCGACGACTGGGAGGCGGACCGCGCCGCACTCGTCGCACGGGAGGTCTCCTTCGCGGAGTTCCTCGACCGGCGCGGGCTGGTCCTGCGCTCCGACCTGCTCGGCGCGTGGACGCGCTGGATCACCCCGGAGTTCGAGCCGCGCCGCTACGACACGTGGTTCTTCGTCGCCGCGCTCCCCGAGGGCCAGCGCACCCGCAACGCCTCCACGGAGGCCGACCGCACGGTGTGGATCGCCCCGCGCGAGGCGGCCGCCGCGTACGACAAGGGCGAGCTGCTGATGATGCCGCCGACCATCTCGACCCTGCGCCAGCTGTCGCCGTACGGCAGCGCGGCCGAGGCGCTCGACGCGGCGCCCGCCCGGGATCTGACCCCCGTCCTGGCCACCGCGCGCCTGGAGGACGGGGAGATCGTGCTCTCCTGGCCGGGCCACGACGAGTTCACCAAGCACATCCCGACCGGTGGAGCCCCCGCATGACGGACGCCAGCACCCTTCCGGGCCAGCCACGGGGCGGGGTCCTCTCCGGCCCGGCGACACCGCGCGCGGTGAACGTCCTGGCGCCGAACCCCTCGGCGATGACCCTGGACGGCACCAACACCTGGATCCTCTCCGAGCCGGACTCGCCGCTGGCGGTCGTCGTCGACCCGGGTCCGCTGGACGAGGGCCATCTGCGGCATGTCGTCGTCACGGCCGAGCAGGCCGGCAAGCGCATCGCCCTCACCCTGCTGACGCACGGTCACCCCGACCACGCCGAGGGCGCGGGCAGGTTCGCCGAGCTGACCGGCACGAAGGTGCGCGCCCTCGACCCGGCGCTGCGGCTCGGGGACGAGGGGCTGGCCGCAGGAGACGTCATCACGGTGGGCGGCCTGGAGCTGCGGGTCGTACCGACGCCCGGGCACACCGCGGACTCCCTCTCCTTCCACCTGCCGGCCGACCGGGCCGTCCTGACCGGCGACACCATCCTGGGGCGCGGCACGACCGTGGTGGCCCACCCCGACGGGCGCCTCGGCGACTATCTGGACACCCTGCGGCGCCTGCGCTCCCTCACGGTCGACGACGGCGTCCACACCGTCCTGCCCGGCCACGGGCCCGTCCTGGAGGACGCCCAGGGCGCCGTCGAGTACTACCTCGCCCATCGCGCCCACCGGCTCGCCCAGGTGGAGACGGCCGTCGAGGACGGTCACCGTACGCCCGCGGAGGTCGTCGCCCACGTGTACGCGGACGTGGACCGCTCCCTGTGGCCGGCGGCGGAGCTCTCCGTACGGGCGCAGCTGGAGTATCTGCAGGAGCACGGGCTCATCTAAGGCGGCCCGGACGCGCGGAGCCCCGCCTCACGGGGAGTGAGGCGGGGCTCCGGCGCGTGTGTGCGGGCGTACCGGCGTGTGGGGTCAGCGCGAGCGCTTCGCCAGGCGCTCGACGTCCAGGAGGATCACCGCGCGGGCCTCCAGGCGCAGCCAGCCGCGCTGGGCGAAGTCGGCGAGGGCCTTGTTGACCGTCTCGCGGGACGCGCCGACCAGCTGGGCCAGCTCCTCCTGCGTGAGGTCGTGCACCACGTGGATGCCCTCCTCGGACTGCACGCCGAAGCGGCGGGACAGGTCCAGCAGGGCGCGGGCGACACGGCCCGGGACGTCCGAGAAGACCAGGTCCGACATGGCGTCGTTGGTCTTGCGCAGCCGGCGTGCGACGGCACGCAGCAGGGCCGTGGCGACCTCGGGGCGGGCGTTCAGCCAGGGCTGGAGGTCGCCGTGGCCGAGGCCCAGCAGCTTCACCTCGGTCAGCGCCGTGGCCGTCGCGGTGCGCGGGCCCGGGTCGAAGAGCGACAGCTCGCCGATGAGTTCGCCGGGGCCGACGACGGCCAGCATGTTCTCGCGGCCGTCGGGTGAGGTGCGGTGCAGCTTGACCTTGCCCTCGGTGACCACGTAGAGCCGGTCTCCGGGGTCGCCCTCGTGGAACAGGGAGTCGCCCCGTGCCAGAGTCACCTCACTCATGGAGGCGCGAAGCTCCGCGGCCTGCTCGTCATCGAGCGCCGCGAAAAGCGGGTTCCGCCGCAGAACGTCGTCCACGAGTTCTCTCCTTGTCGACCTGCTCAGGGGATCTTGCTCCCCCACGTACCAGGGGACCGTGGTGCCCATTTTGCCGGACGGTCCAAACAGTGTGATCTGTCACAAGGATGCCGCACCGGCCTGCCGGGGTACGCGGCAGGGGTCCAATTGGGCGCCGATCTTCGGGGTCCGGGGCGGATGTCGGTGCCGGGCCGTAGGCTGGCCGGGTGTCCAAATCGCCGGTGAGAGCACAGGCAGAGGGGGCTGCGCGGGTGGCTGTACGTCGTGATTCCGCTGTGGGCGAACAGGGCCCCGATGGCGGTAGGGAAACGGCGAAAGCGGCAAAGAGGGCGCCGGTGAGGAGGAAGCCGACGGCGCCGGAGAGCGGCGCGTCCGAGGAGCGGGGCGCGGCGACGAAGAAGGCTGCGCCTGCCAAGAAGGCGACCGCGAAGAAGGCTGCGCCTGACAGGAAGGCGGCCACCAAGAAGGCGGCGGCTGCGGGGAAGACTGCGCCTGGCGAGAAGGCGGCGGCGAAGAAGGCCGCGCCCGCCAAGAAGACCGCGGCCAAGAAGGCGGCCACGAAGAAGGCCGCGCCCGCGAAGAAGGCGCCCGCCAAAAAGGCCCCGCCCGCCAAGAAATCCGCCCCCCTCAAGAAGGCCCCCGCCGTCAAGAAGCCCCTCGTCGCGCCCAAGAAGGCCACCGCCGCCGTCAAGGCCGCTCCGGCGAAGGCCGTCGTCCATCCGGGCAAGGGCGAGTCCCGTACCGCGCTCGTGCGCCGTGCGCGGCGGATCAACCGGGAGCTCGCCGAGGTGTATCCGTACGCCCACCCCGAGCTGGACTTCGACAACCCCTTCCAACTCGTCGTCGCCACCGTCCTGTCGGCCCAGACCACGGACCTGCGGGTCAATCAGACGACCCCCGCCCTCTTCGCGAAGTACCCCACCCCCGAGGACCTGGCCGCCGCCAACCCCGAGGAGGTGGAGGAGATCCTGCGCCCGTGCGGCTTCTTCCGTGCCAAGACCCGTTCGGTGATGGGGCTTTCCAAGGCGCTCGTGGAGGACTTCGGCGGCGAGGTCCCCGGCCGGCTCGAGGACCTCGTCAAACTGCCCGGCGTCGGCCGCAAGACCGCCTTCGTCGTGCTCGGCAACGCCTTCGGCCGCCCCGGCATCACCGTGGACACCCACTTCCAGCGCCTCGTACGCCGCTGGCGGTGGACGGAGGAGACCGACCCCGACAAGATCGAGGCGGCCGTCGGCGCGCTGTTCCCCAAGAGCGACTGGACCGACCTCTCGCACCACGTCATCTGGCACGGCCGCCGCATCTGCCACGCCCGCAAGCCGGCCTGCGGCGCCTGCCCCATCGCCGCGCTCTGCCCGGCGTACGGCGAGGGCGAGACGGACCCGGAGAAGGCGAAGAAGCTGCTGAAGTACGAGAAGGGCGGCCTGCCGGGCCAGCGTCTGAAGCCGCCGCAGGCCTACCTGGACGCGGGCGGCCGTCCCGCCCCGCCGCTGGGGGCCGGATGACGGGACGCACGGGCCGTACGGGAGGTACGGGACGTCCCACGGGGCGGCGTGTCGCGGAACGATCGCGGGGTCTCCGGGCGTTGCACCCGCAGGACGAGACGAGACCGCGCAGGCCGGGACGAGGGGGGTGGCGATGACGCGGGCGAGCAACACGCGGGGCGGGCCGGTGACGATCAGCAAGGAGGGCCTGCCCGCCTGGCTGGACCCGGTGGTGCGCGCGGCGGAGACGGTCGCACCGCGCCAGCTGAGCCGCTTCCTGCCCCCGAAGGACGGCGCGGGCCGCCAGTCCGCCGTGCTCATCCTGTTCGGCGAGGGCGAGCGCGGGCCCGAGCTGCTGCTGATGGAGCGGGCGAGCTCACTGCGCTCGCACGCCGGGCAGCCGTCCTTCCCGGGCGGCGCCCTCGATCCGGAGGACGGCGATCCGCTCGGTGACGGCCCGCTGCGGGCGGCGCTGCGGGAGGCCGAGGAGGAGACCGGGCTCGATCCGTCCGGCGTCCAGGTCTTCGGCGTCCTGCCCAAGCTGTACATCCCGGTGAGCGGCTTCGTCGTCACCCCGGTGCTGGGCTGGTGGCGCGTCCCCAGCCCCGTGGGCGTCGTGGACCCGAACGAGACCGCCCGGGTCTTCACGGTCCCCGTGGCGGATCTCACCGACCCGGACAACCGTGCGACCGCCGTCCATCCCCGCGGTCATCAGGGCCCGGCATTCCTGGTCGAATCGGCCCTGGTGTGGGGCTTCACGGCCGGGCTCATCGACCGGCTGCTGCATTTCGCCGGGTGGGAGCGCCCCTGGGACCGGGACCGGCGGGTCCCGCTGGACTGGCGGTCATGACAGGGTGGGCGCCGGAGCGAGGCGAGTGACGAGGCGAGGCTTGAAGCGGTGAACGTGCTGGACATCCTGTTGCTGGTCGCCGCCGTGTGGTTCGCGGTCGTCGGCTACCGCCAGGGCTTCGTCGTCGGCATCCTGTCGGTGATCGGCTTCCTGGGCGGCGGCCTCGCCGCCGTGTATGTGCTGCCCGTGATCTGGGACGCCGTCACGGACGACGCCGAGGTCGGCACCACCGCCGCCGTCGTCGCGGTCGTCGTCGTCATCGTGTGCGCGTCCATCGGCCAGGCCCTGACCACGCACCTCGGCAACAAGCTGCGCCGCTACATCTCCTGGTCCCCGGCCCGCGCGCTCGACGCCACCGGCGGCGCCCTGGTCAACGTGGTCGCGATGCTGCTGGTCGCGTGGCTGATCGGCTCCGCCCTCGCCGGTACGACGCTGACGGCGCTCGGCAAGGAGGTGCGCAGCTCCAAGGTGCTGCTCGGGGTGTCCAGAGTGCTGCCCGACCGGGCCGACACCTGGTTCGCCGATTTCTCCTCCATCCTCGCGCAGAACGGCTTTCCGCAGGTCTTCAGCCCGTTCGCCAGCGAGCCGATCAACGACGTCCGGCCCCCGGACCCGGCCCTCGCGAACAGCCCCGTCGCCACCCGGGCGCAGCGCTCCATCGTCAAGGTCATGGGCACCGCGGAGGGTTGCGGCAAGGTCCTGGAGGGCACCGGCTTCGTCTTCGCCGAGCGCCGGGTGATGACCAACGCGCATGTCGTGGGCGGCATCGACGAACCGACCGTGCAGATAGGCGGCGAGGGCAGGAAGTACGACGCGACAGTCGTCCTCTACGACTGGGAGCGCGACATCGCGGTCCTCGACGTCCCCGACATGAAGGCGCCGGCGCTGCGGTTCACGACCGAGGACGCGAGCAGCGGCGACAGCGCGATCGTCGCCGGTTTCCCGGAGAACGGGGCGTACGACGTGCGGGCCGCGCGCGTGCGGGGGCGCATCACGGCCAGCGGCGCCGACATCTACCACCGCGGCACGGTCCGGCGCGATGTGTACTCCCTGTACGCGACCGTCCGGGAGGGCAACTCCGGTGGCCCCCTGCTGAGCACCGACGGAAAGGTCTACGGCGTGATCTTCGCGAAGTCGCGGGACGACGCCGAGACCGGGTACGCGCTCACCGTGGACGAGATCCGGGAGGACATCGCCAAGGGGCGTACCGCGAACCGTGAGGTGGACAGCGACAGCTGCGCGCTGTAGTCGCCGGTGTGGACCGGGCCCGGGCGGTGGTCAGCCCCTGGGGTGGCGCAGGCGTACCGAGACCCAGCGGGCCCGGCGGCGGAGGATGCGCGGAATTCCCACCCTGAGGTCCGTACCTGCCATCTGAGGTGCACCGCCTCGCTGGTGGGAAGCCATACCGCTCGCCGAGCGGCGATTGCGGCTTGCGTCACTGTAGTCGTGCGTCCAGCCCATACCCCGACGTCTGCCCCCGCCCCAAGGTCGATAACCGCCTGGCGGGCGCCCAATTGGCCTATGCGCCGGGCAAGTACGGGCAGCGTCCGCTTGGTTACCGATCCGGCTCGGGATCCTTCAGCCAGTTGACCAGTTCTGCGGAGAAAGCGACCGGATCCTCCTCGTGCGGGAAGTGCCCGAGTCCGTCGAACAGGCGCCAGCGGTACGGGGCCTCCACGTACTCTCCCGACCCCGCCGCGCTGCGCGTGCGCATCACCGGGTCGAGCGAGCCGTGCAGATGGAGCGTCGGCACCCGTACCGGCCGCTTCATCCGGCGGTTGAACTGGATGCCGTCCGGGCGGGCGAGCGAGCGCACCAGCCAGCGGTACGGCTCGATCGAGCAGTGCGCCGTGGACGGGATGCACATGGCCCGCCGGTAGATCTCCAGGGCCTCCTCGTCCGGCAGGCGCGGCCCCGACCAGTCCTGGATGAGCCGGGCGACGAGGGCCCCGTCGTCGGCGGTGAGCCGACGCTCCGGGATCCACGGCCGCTGGAACCCCCAGATGTGGGACATCGCGGCCGACTGCTTGACGTCGGCGAGCATCGCCGAGCGCCAGCGCCGCGGGTGCGGCATGGACGCCACCGCCAGCCGCCGCACCAGCTTGGGCCGCATCGCCGCCGCCGTCCACGCCAGGTAGCCGCCCAGGTCGTGCCCGACCAGCGCGGCGTCCGGCTCGCCCAGGGAGCGGATCACTCCGGTGATGTCCAGGGCGAGGTTGGCCGGGTCGTAGCCGCGCGGGGTGCGGTCGCTGCCGCCGACGCCCCGCAGGTCCATGGCGACGGCCCGGAACCCGGCCTCGGCGAGCGCGATGAGCTGGTGCCGCCAGGTCCACCAGAACTGGGGGAAGCCGTGCAGCAGCAGCACCAGCGGCCCGTCACCGGCTTCCGCGATGTGGAAGCGGGCGCCGTTGGCGGCGACATCCCGGTGGGTCACCTCGGCGTCGGGGAGGTCGAGGCGTACGACCGAGGCGCCTTGCGGCGGGAAAGCGGCGGGGTCCGTCATGAGGACGAGCGTGCCACAGCCTCGATGGCCTGCGGTGCGCGGTCCTGCGGCAGCGCCGGGCGCTCGGGACGCGGGTGCGGCTTGGCGTTCTGCAGCACGCCCGCCGTCTCCTTCACCGACGCGGCGACCTTCTGCGGGCCCCGGCCCTGCTTGGCCTTCTTGGCGAAGACCACGCCGATCAGCGCGAGGAGGCCCGCGATCAGTACGTTCGCGGCGAAGGACAGCAGGAAGCAGACCGCGAGGTTCCAGTCGCTCCAGGTGTGAATGCCGTACGCGAGGGCGAAGTTGAGCATCGGCAGGGAGAACAGGAGCAGGACACCGGCCGCCATGAACGCGCCACCGCTGGTCGCGCCGCGCTTGACGTCCTGCCTGAGCTGCGCCTTCGCCAGCGCGATCTCGTCGTGCACCAGCGCCGACATGTCCGCCGTCGCCGAGGCGAACAGCTGTCCGATGGTGCGTTCGGCGCCGACCGGGCTGCCGTCGGGTGCGCTCATCGCGTTCTCCCTCTTCCGCCGGCCGGGTGCTGGCTCGCCCGCCGGCTCGTCTGCGTACGGTTCCGACTTTTGTACCGTCCCGCTTTTGTACCGTCTCGTCAGATCATGCCCGACGGTCCTCCTCCTCGCCTGCCCCGCCCATCACTTCGGCAAGCCGCTGCCGCTCGGCGGCCTTCTCCTCGGCGAGTCGCCGGTGCTCGGCGGCCTTGCGCTCGTGGATCTCGGCCATGCGCAGGTGGTACGCCGGGTCGTCGACCTCGTAGATGTCCGGGACGCCGCTGAGGTCCTCGTCGCGCTCCTCCTCCTCGGTGAGCCTGCGGTACTTGGCGTTGCGCAGCTTCAGCAGCACCGACGCCAGCAGGGTCGCCAGCACCGAGCCGGTCAGGACGGCGGCCTTGACGCTGTCCGTCATCGACGCGTCGTCCTCGAAGGCGAGTTCGCCGATGAGCAGCGACACGGTGAAGCCGATCCCGGCGAGGGTGGCCACCGCGAAGACGTCCGCCCATTCCAGATCGTCACTGAGCGACGCCCTGGTGAAGCGCGCCGTCAGCCAGGTCCCGCCGAAGATGCCGAGCGTCTTGCCGACGACCAGTCCGAGGACCACGCCGAGGGTCTCCGGCGTGGTGAAGACGTCCGCGATCGCGCCGCCCGAGACGGCCACACCCGCGCTGAACAGCGCGAACAGCGGCACCGCGAGCCCCGCCGACAGCGGACGCACGAGATGCTCGATGTGCTCGCCCGGCGAGTGCTCCTCGCCCTCGTGACGGTGGCAGCGCAGCATCAGGCCCATGGCGACACCGGCGATGGTGGCGTGGATGCCGCTGTTGTACATCAGCGCCCAGATCATCAGGGCGAGTGGTACGTACACGTACCAGCCGCGTATGCCCTTGCGCAGCAGCAGCCAGAAGACGGCGAGGCCCGCGAGCGCGCCGCCGAGGGCCGCGAAGTTCAGGTGGTCGGTGAAGAACACCGCGATGATCAGGATGGCGAACAGGTCGTCGACGACGGCGAGGGTCAGCAGGAAGGCGCGCAGCGCGCTCGGGAGGGACGTGCCGATGACGGCGAGCACGGCGAGTGCGAAGGCGATGTCGGTCGCGGTGGGCACCGCCCAGCCGGCCAGCGATCCGCCCCCGGCGCTCGCGGTGAGCGTGTAGACCAGCGCCGGAGCGGCCATGCCGCACAGGGCCGCGACGACCGGCAGCACGGCGGCCCGCGGATCGCGCAGATCACCGGCGACGAGTTCACGCTTGAGCTCGATCCCGGCGACGAAGAAGAAGATCGCGAGCAGTCCGTCGGCGGCCCAGTGCTCCACGGACAGGTTCAGCCCGAGGGCCTCGGGACCGAAGTGGAAGTGGCTGACGCTCTCGTAGCTGTCGTGCAGCGCGGGGACGTTCGCCCAGATCAGCGCGACGACGGCGGCCAGGAGCAGCAGCACACCACCGACGGTCTCGGCGCGCAGCGCATCCGCCACGAAGGTCCGCTCGGGCAGCGAGAGGCGTCCGAGAACCTTGCGGGGGGTGGGAGTGCGGGGCGCGGTCACGGCGGGGACCTCCGGTCGATGGGCAGCACGGAACACGTGCCGACCAGACTTCCCGGCGCACCATGAGGATCTTGATGAGTCTCTTACGTGTTCTTGAGCTTACCCGCGGAACTTCCGTGACGTGCAGGGGAGGCGTTCCGTGAGACGACGAGGCACCCGGCGAAGGCTTCGCCGGGTGCCTCGTCACGGGCCGTTCAGTCCGCTGGACGCGGGGTTCAGTCCTCGCTGGGCGACTGCGGCAGTTTCGCCTGGATGAGGTCCATGACCGTGCTGTCGGTCAGGGTGGTGACGTCACCGAGCTGGCGGTTCTCCGCGACGTCCCGCAGCAGGCGGCGCATGATCTTGCCGGAGCGGGTCTTCGGCAGCTCCGCCACCGGCAGGATCCGCTTGGGCTTGGCGATCGGGCCGAGCGTAGTGCCCACGTGGTTGCGCAGCTCGGCGACCAGGTCCTCGGTCTCCGCCGCCGTACCCCGCAGGATCACGAACGCGACGATCGCCTGCCCGGTGGTCTCGTCGGCCGCGCCGACCACGGCCGCCTCGGCGACCGACGGGTGGGACACCAGCGCGGACTCCACCTCCGTGGTGGAGATGTTGTGCCCGGACACCAGCATCACGTCGTCGACCCGGCCGAGCAGCCAGATGTCGCCGTCGTCGTCCTTCTTGGCGCCGTCCCCGGCGAAGTACTTGCCCTCGAAGCGGGACCAGTACGTGTCGATGAACCGCTGGTCGTCGCCCCAGATGGTGCGCAGCATCGACGGCCACGGCTCGGTGAGGACCAGGTAGCCACCGCCGCCGTTGGGCACCTCGTGCGCCTCGTCGTCGACGACGGTCGCGGAGATACCGGGCAGCGGGCGCTGCGCGGAGCCGGGCTTGGCCTCGGTCACGCCGGGCAGCGGCGAGATCATCATGGCGCCCGTCTCGGTCTGCCACCAGGTGTCGACCACCGGGGTGCGGTCCGCGCCGATGTTCTTGCGGTACCAGATCCACGCCTCGGGGTTGATCGGCTCACCGACGGAACCGAGCACCCGCAGGCTGCTGAGGTCGAACTTCGCGGGGATGTCGTCACCCCACTTCATGAACGTCCGGATCGCGGTCGGCGCCGTGTAGAGGATCGTGACGCCGTACTTCTGCACGATCTCCCAGAAGCGGCCCTGGTGCGGGGTGTCGGGCGTGCCCTCGTACATGACCTGCGTGGCGCCGTTGGCCAGCGGCCCGTAGACGATGTACGAGTGCCCGGTGACCCAGCCGACGTCGGCCGTGCACCAGTACACGTCCGTCTCCGGCTTCAGGTCGAAGACGGCGTGGTGCGTGTACGCCGTCTGCGTGAGGTAGCCACCGGAGGTGTGCAGGATGCCCTTCGGCTTACCCGTGGTGCCGGAGGTGTAGAGGATGAACAGCGGGTGCTCGGCCTCGAACGCCTCCGGGGTGTGCTCCGAGCTCTGGCGCTCCACCACGTCGTGCCACCACACGTCGCGGCCCTCGGTCCAGCCGACGTCCTGGCCGGTGCGGCGGACGACGAGCACATGCTCCACGCTCTGCACGCGTCCGACCGCCTCGTCCACGGCCGGCTTGAGCGCGGAGGGCTTGCCGCGCCGGTAGCCGCCGTCGGCGGTGATGACGACCTTGGCGTCGGCGTCCTCGATCCGGGTGGCGAGCGCGTCCGCCGAGAAGCCGCCGAAGACGACCGAATGGGCGGCGCCGATGCGGGCGCAGGCCAGCATCGCGACGGCCGTCTCGGGGATCATCGGCATATAGACGGCGACCCGGTCGCCCTTGCGAACACCCAGCTCCAGCAGGGCGTTGGCGGCCTTGGAGACCTCGTCCTTGAGCTGGGCGTAGGTGATGGCGCGGCTGTCGCCCGGCTCGCCCTCGAAGTGGATGGCGACCCGGTCGCCGTGCCCGGCCTCCACATGACGGTCGACGCAGTTGTAGGCGACGTTGAGCTCGCCGTCCGTGAACCACTTGGCGAACGGCGGGTTCGACCAGTCGAGGGTCTCGGTGGGCTCCTTGGCCCAGGTCAGTCGGCGGGCCTGCTCGGCCCAGAAGCCGAGCCTGTCAGCCTTGGCCTGTTCGTACGCCTCGGCCGTGACATTGGCGTTCGCGGCCAGGTCAGCGGGCGGCGCGAAGCGACGCTCCTCCCTCAGCAGGTTGGCCAGGCTCTCGTTGCTCACGGCATCTGCCTTTCCCAGGGTGTCCGTTGTGTCCCAGGCCACAGCTCATCAGACGCGGGGGTGCGCTGACAAGGGTCGACGGCACATTGGTTTAGACCTGTCCGGGTGTGTGGCCTGCTTACGGTGTCGCGGTCTCGGGGGGTGGGGTCCGACCGGGTTGCGCGGTCATCCCTTCCCACGGGCCACGGAGCAAGCCGGTTCAGGAGGTGTAACGCCTCTCACACCCGGACGGGTCACTCACACCACCAGGTCCACCGCCCGCACCCGCTCGAACACCGGCTCCCGGTCCGTCTCCGTGAGGAGGTACGTCTGCGCCTCACCCACGTGGAAGTACAGCCCGTGCACTTCGAGCCGCCCGTCCTTGAGGGCACGGGCCACCGACTCGTGGGCGCGCAGGTGCTCCAACTGCTGGACCACATTGGCCAGGCACAGCTCCTCCACCGCGTCCGCGGGCGCTCTTCCCGCCAGCCCCGGTCGGGACGCACCCTTGTCACCCATGCGCTCCAGGCTGGGCAGCCCGTGCCGCAGCCAGCGCCTGAGCGGAGTGCGGGCGCCGGACGTCTCCGAGCCGAGCAGTGCCTGCATCGCACCGCACCCCGAGTGGCCGCAGACCGTGATGGAGCGCACGGCCAGCACGTCCACCGCGTACTCGATGGCGGCGGCCACCGAGTCGTCCCCGCTCTCCTCGCCGGGCGGCGGCACCAGATTGCCGACGTTGCGCACCACGAACAGGTCGCCCGGACCACTGGAGGTGATCATCGAGGTGACCAGCCGTGAGTCGGCGCAGGTGAGGAAGAGCTGAGTGGGCCGCTGCCCCTCGCGCGCCAGCCGCGCCAGCTCACCGCGCACCAGCGGAGCGGTGTTCCGCTGGAACGCGCTGATACCGCGCACGAGTTCCAGCCCTCCGCTGCCGACCGACTCCCGTCGGCTGCTTGCACCTAGGGGGGAGGGCCGGACGTCGAGGGGTGCGGGGCACGCCGGGTCCTTGGCCGGGGTGGCGTCGCGGGCCGGGGCCGTGTCGCGGGGCGGCGTGGCGTTTCTGGGCGCTGTGCTGCCGGTCGGCGTGGCGTCTCCGGGCGGGGCCGGGCTGCCGGTCGGCGTGGGGTCTCCGGGTGG
>NZ_JAOCQE010000400.1 GCF_025290915.1 Streptomyces sp. 15-116A
GCTCCGATGCGCTCCGGTCGGGCGGCCGGCGTCGTCATTCCGCCCCGGCGTCCCGGGCATTGCCGCGCCGGCCGCCCGGGAGCCGTTCGAACTCCGCGAGCGCGTGGTCGAGCCAGCGGGTCCAGAAGGTCTCCAGGTCGATACCGGCCCGCAGCACCAGATGCCGCAGCCGGTCCTCGGGGTCGTCCCTGCCCGGCGGGAAGTCGCGCTGTTCGATCTCCTGGTACTCCGCCAACTGCCGTGCGTGCAGCTCGCGGTGGCGGCGCAGGTCGGCCTCGAGGCCGTCGGTGCCGACCACGGCCGCCGCCCTGAGCCGCAGCAGCAGCGGGTCGCGGTGCGGCCTCGGCTCCTGGGACGCGGCGGTCCAGCGGGCCAGTTCGGCCCGGCCCGCCGGCAGTACCTCGTAGGACTTCTTCTGCCCGCGGGCCGGCTGCTCGGAGGGCAGCGCCCGGATCAGTCCCTCGGCCTCCAGTTTTCCCAGCTCGCGATAGATCTGCTGGTGCGTCGCCGACCAGAAGTAGCCGATCGACTTGTCGAACCGGCGGGTCAGCTCCAGCCCCGACGACGGCTTCTCGAGCAGGGCGGTGAGGATCGCGTGCGGGAGTGACATGGGGCTCATCCTAGGGACGGCCCCGCGTCGCTCCCGGGCCGCCGTTCCCCTACAGGGCGGCCGCCAGTTCGGTGCCCTGCTTGATGGCGCGCTTGGCGTCCAGCTCGGCGGCGACGTCGGCCCCGCCGATCAGATGGACCGGGCGTCCTGCGGCGACCAGCTCCTCGTACAGGTCCCGGCGCGGCTCCTGCCCCGTGCACAGCACGACGGTGTCGACCTCCAGGACGGTGCTCTCGCCGTCGACGGTGATGTGCAGCCCGGCGTCGTCGATGCGGTCGTAGCGCACGCCCGGCACCATGGTGACGCCGCGGTGCTTGAGCTCGGTGCGGTGGATCCAGCCGGTGGTCTTGCCGAGTCCGGCGCCGACCTTGGACGTCTTGCGCTGGAGCAGGTGCACGGTGCGCGGCGGGGCGGGACGCTCGGGTGCCGCGAGTCCGCCGGGGGCGCGGTAGTCGAGGTCGACGCCCCACTGACGGAAGTACGTCTCGGGGTTCTCGTGGGCCTTGTCGCCGGAGTCGGTGAGGAACTCGGCGACGTCGAAGCCGATGCCGCCCGCACCGAGGATCGCGACGCGGTCGCCGACGGGGGCGCCGTCGCGCAGCACGTCGAGGTAGCCGAGGACGCTCGGGTGGTCGACGCCGGGGATGTCGGGGACGCGCGGGGTGACGCCGGTGGCGACGACGATCTCGTCGTGCTCGGAGACGTCGTCCGGCGTGACGTGCGTGTCGAGGCGTACGTCGACGGCGAGTTCGGCGAGCCGGGTGCGGAAGTAGCGCAGCGTCTCGTCGAACTCCTGCTTGCCGGGGACCTTGCGGGCCACGTTCAGCTGGCCGCCGATCTCGCTCGCCGCGTCGAACAGGGTGACGTCGTGACCGCGTTCGGCGGCGCTGACGGCGCAGGCGAGGCCGGCGGGGCCGGCGCCGACGACCGCGACGCGCTTGCGGCGGCGGGTCGGGGCGAGCACCAGCTCGGTCTCGTGGCAGGCGCGCGGGTTGACCAGGCAGGAGGTGATCTGGCCGCTGAAGGTGTGGTCGAGGCAGGCCTGGTTGCAGCCGATGCAGGTGTTGATCGCCTCGGGCCTGCCGTCGGCGGCCTTGGCGACGAAGTCGGGGTCGGCGAGCATCGGGCGGGCCATCGACACCATGTCCGCGCAGCCCTCGGCGAGCAACTGCTCGGCGAGTTCGGGGGTGTTGATGCGGTTGGTGGTGACGAGCGGGACCGTCACCTCGCCCATCAGCCGCTTGGTCACCCAGGTGTAGGCGCCGCGCGGCACGGAGGTGGCGATGGTGGGGATGCGGGCCTCGTGCCAGCCGATGCCGGTGTTGATGATCGTGGCCCCGGCGGCCTCGACGGCCTTGGCGAGGGTGATCACCTCGTCCAGGGTGGAGCCGCCGGGCACCAGGTCCAGCATGGACAGGCGGTAGACGACGATGAAGTCCTCGCCGACCGCCTCGCGCACCCGGCGGACGATCTCGACGGGGAAGCGCATCCGGTTCTCGTAGGAGCCGCCCCAGCGGTCGGTGCGGTGATTGGTCTGCCGGGCGATGAACTCGTTGATCAGATAGCCCTCGGAGCCCATGATCTCCACGCCGTCGTAGCCGGCCGCGCGGGCGAGGCGGGCGGTGCGGGCGTAGTCGTCGATGGTGCGCTCGATGTCGGCGTCGGTGAGCTCGCGCGGCTCGAAGGGGCTGATGGGCGCCTGGAGAGGGCTGGGGGCGACCAGGTCGCGGTGGTAGGCGTAGCGGCCGAAGTGCAGGATCTGCAGGGCGATGCGACCGCCCTCGCGGTGCACGGCGGCGGTGACGACCTGGTGCTGTTCGGCCTCCGCGTCGGTGGTGAGCTTGGCGCCGCCCTCGTAGGGCCGGCCCTCGTCGTTGGGGGCAATACCGCCGGTGACGATGAGGCCCACTCCGCCGCGGGCGCGGGCGGCGTAGAACTCGGCCATGCGCGAGAAGCCGCCCTCGGCCTCCTCCAGACCCACGTGCATGGAGCCCATGAGGACCCGGTTGGGCAGGGTGGTGAAGCCCAGGTCGAGGGGCGACAGCAGGTGCGGGTATCGGGTCATCGGGCCCTCCGTGCGCGGGTGTGGTGCCTCTGTTGTAGAGGACACCCGCGGCTTTATGCAACGAGTTGCATAAAGGGGTGACGGAGGGCACAGGGCCAGAACACCCCGGCTGTGCCCGTCAGCGGTTCTCGAGCCTCAGATGCAGCTCCTCCTCCTGGTCACCGGGCACCTTGCTCAGGTCGTGCACGGTGAACAGGGAGTCCAGGGTCGTGCGGAACCGGTCGATCGCCCAATAGCCGCCGTGCACATCGGCGTCCACCGTGGACGACAGCCTGACGGGCCGGACGGTCCCCTCGCGGGCGTCGGCCACGTCGAACGTGCCCAGCCACACCGTCGGGCGGGTCTCGTGGAACTCCTCGGGTACGTCGTCGGCGCACCGGTCGGACGTGAAGCACGCGCACAGCGTGTCGAACACGAGCCGGGCGTCCTGCTTGCTGCATCCGCTGATCTCGACCGAGACCGTCTCCGGGTGCGGTCGCTCGCTGCCCATCGTGATCGCTCCTCTCGTGCCCCCGCGGCGCTGCCCCGCCCCTCCCCCAGCAAAGCACCACCGGCCGGACCGCACTACCCGCGGGCCGGGTCCTTCCCCACGGGAGGGCGTGCGTGGGACCGTGCGGGTGCCGAGGTCGCCGGGGGTTCTGCGGGGCGCCCGCCGCCATGTTGGGAGAAGGTGGAAACAGACGGCAGGAGCGGCGGAAAATCGCCCCCGCGCGCGGTAGAACAAGGGGAGTCGGCACCGTGACAGCGGGCCGTGAGGATCGGCGAAGGCGGGGCGTGGGATGAGTGCAGCCGGGTCACCCCTGGTCGAGGGCGAGGGACCGGCGCGCGGGCCGGTGCGCCCCAGCGGGCTGCTCGACGTACTGCGGGTGGCCTCGGTGGTCCTGGACACCGAGGGACGGGTCGTCCTGTGGAGCCCGCAGGCCGAGGAGCTGTTCGGTTACAGCGCCCAGGAGGCCCTCGGCCAGTACGCCGCCCGGATCATGGTGCACGAGCAGCACCTGGACCTGGTCGTCAAGCTGTTCGCCGACGTCATGCGCACCGGGCAGAGCTGGGCCGGGGCGTTCCCCATCCGGCGCAAGGACGGCACCACCCGGCTGGTGGAGTTCCGCAACATGCGGCTGCTGGACGACCGGGGGGACGTGTACGCCCTCGGCCTGGCCGTCGACCAGTCGACCGTGCGCCGGCTGGAGCGGGACGTGGCACTGTCCACCCGGATCGTCGCCCAGTCCCCCATCGGACTCGCCGTGCTGGACACCGATCTGCGGTACGCCTCGGTCAATCCCGCGCTGGAGCAGATCAACGGCATTCCGGCCGAGGAGCATCTGGGCCGCACGGTCCGTGAGGTGCTGCCGCTGCTGGACGCCGACGCCATCGAGTCGGCCGCACGACGGGTCCTGGACACCGGGAAGCCCGTCGTCGACCAGCCCGCGATCGGCCGCACACCGGCCGACCCGGACGAGGACCACGCCTGGTCCGTGTCGCTGTACCGGCTGGAGAACGCACTCGGCACGATCCTGGGCGTGGCCGTGTCGGTGGTCGACGTCACCGAGCAGTACCGGGCCGGCGTCGAGGCCGAGGCCGCGCGGCGCCGCCTCGGGCTGATCGCCGACGCCACCGCCCGCATCGGCACCACGCTCGACCTGGACCGTACGGCCCGTGAGCTGGCCGACGTGGCGGTGCCGGAGCTGGCCGACGTGGCGGCGGTGGATCTGCTGGACGCGGTGGTGCGGGGCCGGCGCAGCACGCTGGGCCCG
>NZ_JAOCQE010000401.1 GCF_025290915.1 Streptomyces sp. 15-116A
CGCCGCCCAGCAGCGAGCCCCCGCCGCCGTCCACGAGCGACACGGCCAGCGGCCCCGCCCCGTCCACCCCGGCGGAGACCAGCAGCTCGGCGAGCGCCCCCCAGAGCAGCAGCGCGGGCACACCCAGCGGCTCGGGCAGCGCCGGGACGGTCATCTGACGCCGGCCGTATGACGCCGCATGACAAAGGGGCCGGGTTCCCGACATGGAACCCGGCCCCGACGTCTGTCGTGGCGGCGTTCAGAACAGCCGCAGCTTGTCGTCCTCGATGCCCCGCAGCGCGTCGTAGTCGAGGACCTGGCAGCCGATGCCCCGGTCGGCGGCGAGCACCCGGGCCTGCGGCTTGATCTCCTGGGCGGCGAAGATGCCGCGCACCGGCGCGAGATGCGGATCGCGGTTCAACAGCTCGAGGTAGCGCGTGAGTTGCTCCACGCCGTCGATCTCGCCGCGCCGCTTGATCTCCACCGCGACGGTCTGCCCCTCGGCGTCCCGGCACAGGATGTCGACCGGGCCGATCGCGGTCATGTACTCGCGGCGGATCAGGGTGTAGCCCTCGCCGAGTGTCTCGATCCGGTCGGCGAGCAGCTCCTGGAGGTGTGCTTCCACGCCGTCCTTGATCAGGCCGGGGTCCACGCCCAGTTCGTGCGAGGAGTCGTGGAGGATCTCCTCCATGGTGATGATGAGTTTCTCGCCCGCCTTGTTGACGACGGTCCAGACGCCCTCTTCGTCGCCCGTGCCCTCCTTCAGCGTGCAGGGCGGCGACATCCAGTTCAGGGGCTTGTAGGCCCGGTCGTCGGCGTGGATCGAGACGCTGCCGTCCGCCTTGACCAGGATCAGACGGGGTGCCGACGGCAGGTGCGCGGTGAGCCGCCCGGCGTAGTCCACGGAGCAGCGGGCAATGACGAGACGCATGGTCGGCAACGCTACTCGACCGCCCCGCCCCGGCGCGATTCGCCCTCGGATCCGCCCGCGGTAAGCCGTCCCGATCGACCGCGCCCGCGGCCCGGAGGCGGCCTCCCACGGGCCCCTCCAGGCCCTGCGACACGTCCTGAATCTCCTGGAAAACGCGTGTTCCGCGATGGCCGATTACCTGCCCACAGGAAGTTCCCCATACGGCCAATGTCCTGGTGCGGTCACCGTCCGTTGCTTACCGTATTGAACGGGAGGTCGCGAGGTGTGTACGCAGCGTGTCCGATTGCGCGGGCTCCCGTATCTGTCAGGCAACCCCTGCTCGTCGGGGGTGCGAGAGGAGAACCCATGTCGCTCGACGTCTCACCGGCCCTACTCGAACAGGCCGAGCGAGGCGAGGTCGACGAAGCTGAATTCGTCGACTGCGTCCGGACCTCCCTGCCCTACGCGTGGGAGATGATCAGCTCCCTGGTGGCCCAGCTGAAGGTGGACGGCGGAGCCTTCGCCGACAACCAGACGCCCCCGCCGGACGAGCAGGCACGCGGTCAGCTGCTGCGTGCGCTCGCGAGTGACGCGATACGCGGCGCGCTGCAACGGCACTTCGGTGTACGGCTGGCCTTCCAGAACTGCCACCGGGTGGCCGTGTTCCCGCTTGACTCCTCGGTCGACGAGACGCTGGCCCGTTTCACCTCGGTCCGCAGTCAGCTGCTGAACCAGTCGCCGGAACTGCGCGACTGCTGACGCGCCCCATCGTCTGCTTGCCGCTCCGTACGCGGGAGGTGCAGTCAGTACAAGGGGCGGCAAGCCTCCATGGCACGACCCGGTCCACGAACCCCGGCTCGGTTCAGGCGAGTTGGGGAAGCACCTCGGCGCCGAGCCGACGCACGTTCTCCTCGGTCGCCGCGAGATCGCCGGAGCCCTCGACGAGCAGCGCGAAACGGGAGATGCCGGTCCGCTCACTGGTCGCCGCCAGCCGGTCCGCGCACAGGCGGGGCGTGCCCACCGGGTGCAGCCCGCAGAGCAGTTCGGTGTACGCCAGCGGATCGCGCATCTGCCGCTGCCGGCCGTCGACCGTGACATGCGCCGCGAGGCCCTGGCGCAGCCAGCCCGGCATCGCCTTCAGCAGCGTCTCCGCCGCGTCCGTGCGCCGGTCGGCGATCTGGCAGACACCGGCCGAGACATGGGCCGCGCGGTGGATCTCCTCGGCCGTCCGCCCGCTCGCGCGCGCGTGCTGCCGCCACAGGGCGACCATCTCGGCCTTCTCCTCGTCGCCCACATGCATCCCGAGCAGCATCGGCAGCCCGCGCTCGGCGGCGAGCCGCACGCTCGACGGCGAGGTGCAGGCGACGACGACCTCGGGGCCCTCCGCCTCCGTCAGCGCCTCCGACGGGCGGGGCACGACGGGGACTTCACGGAACCGGAAGCGCTCGCCGTCGGCTCCGACGGACGCCTCGCGCAGCCAGCGCACCAGCAGATCGAGTGATTCCGGGAACCCCTTCTCGTACGCTTCCAGGCCCGAGCCGAACACCTCCAGGTCGACCCACGGCCCGCCGCGCCCCACGCCGAGCGAGAACCGGCCGCCGCTGGTGATGTGCAGCAGCGCGGCCTGCTCGCCGAGGGCCACGGGGTGGGCGGTGGGCAGCACACTGACCGCCGTACCGACCCGCAGACGGCGGGTGCGGCCCAGCAGTAAGGCGGCCAGGGTGACCGCCGACGGGCACGTGCCGTACGGCACGAAGTGGTGCTCGGCCAGCCAGACCGTGTCGAGCCCTGCCTCCTCGGCCACCTCGGCCGAGCGGACCGCGCGGTGCAGCGCCTCCCCCTCGCCCTGCCCGGGGAACTGGGCGGCCAACACGAAACTTCCAACGCGCATTGCTTTCCTGCTTCCTTGGCTCCGACGCGGAGCTCCCCCACACGGCATAACCGTCTGACACGTGCCGAGGACACGGCCGGGCGGGGGAATTTGCGGATTGTCTGCAGAATCAGCCGCTCGGGAGCGGGCGCCGCGTCCGCCAGGGTGGGGACTTGTGACGATTGGCGCCGTACGCGTACCCCTGCTCGTGGCACGTAGGCTGGATACGGCCCGTGCATCCTGTATAGCCCCGTGAGGTGTCCTGTGTCCCCGCGTCGCAACCGACCCAAGGGAGCCGGTTCGTCCGCCCGCAGCGCCGAGGACGACCGTTCCGGCCGCTACGGCGGCTGGCAGTCCACGGAGAGCTGGCAGGGCGAGGAGTGGAGCGTACGGCATGTGGCGGGCGCCAGCGCACAGGGCAAGGCGTACCGCTGCCCGGGCTGCGACCAGTTGATCCCGGACGGCGTGCCGCACGTGGTGGCCTGGCCCGAGTTCTCGGGCGTCGACGAGCGCCGGCACTGGCACAAGGCCTGCTGGAACGCGAAGGACCGCCGCACCACGCGGGTGCAGCGGTCCCGTAACGCGCCGAGGTTCTGAACGCCCCTTGCTACGCGGTCACACGTCCCGCTTCTCCAGCAGGGCGAAGGCGCCGGCCAGGGCGGCGGCCGTGATGCCCAGCATGATCCACAGCGGGTCCCAGCCCGACGGGCCGGACTCGCTCAGGGAGTTGGCGTAGAACACGCTCATCTGGTTCGGGATGGAGTACTCGAACAGCGCCTGCTGCACGTCCTTCAGGGACTCCGAGAACATGAACAGGGCGATCACCAGCGGGGCGAGCAGCGCGCCGATCATGATGGTGATCGCGCCCGCCGAGTGCCGGATGATCGAGCCGACCGCCAGCGACAGCGTGCCGAGCAGGGCGAGGTAGAGCGAGACGCCGACCGTGCCCTTGAGCCACTCGCCGCCGGAGGGATCCTTGGCGTTGTTGCCCTCCAGCATCGCCACATGCAGGAAGCCGATGAGCGAGGCGGACACCAGGGTCACCACGAAGGCCACGAGGAAGAAGACGATCGCCTTCGCCGCGAGCACCCGGGCCCGCGAGGGGCAGGCGACCATCGTCGTACGGATCATGCCGGTGCCGTACTCGGAGGCGGTGGTCAGCACGCCCAGCGTGATGACGCACATGCTGCCGAGCAGCAGCCCGAAGAAGCCGAGGCCGAGCGGGCTCTCGCCGCCCAGGTCGGCGTCCTGGCCGGCGACCACGAGACCGGTCAGCAGACCGATGCCGAGGACGAGCAGCACGAACACGCCGAGCGTCCACATCGTCGAGCGCACCGAGCGGATCTTGGTCCACTCGGAGGCGATGGCGTTGCCGAGGTGGGTGCGCACCACCGGGATCGGCGAGGTGTAGCCGGAGTAGGAGGCCTGCCAGTCGGGTGCGGCGGTGTGCGGCATCGGGGGCTGGGGCGTGCTCATCGGGCGTCCTCGGGCTTGGTCAGGTCGGAGGGGGCGGCGGCGGGCGCAGCTGGCGCGGTGGGCGCGGCGGCGGGAGCGGCCGGGGC
>NZ_JAOCQE010000402.1 GCF_025290915.1 Streptomyces sp. 15-116A
CAAGGCGTCGCGGCCCTCGCGCGGTGCCACCTCGCCGCTGACCTTCGTTCTGCTCATCACAACGCCCGCGGTGGTCGCCGTCGCCGCGCTCCGTCCGCGCTGATCCGCCTCGTCCCGTGACTTGTTCTGGAGGAACCCCTTGCCGGAATGGCTTGTTCTCACCCTCGCGATGCTGGCCGCCGGTCTCGTGGTGGTCGTCATCACCGTCGTACGGCACCGCAGGGCGGCCGACGACGAGGACACCAGCGAGACCCCGGACGTCATCGAGTACATGACGATGTGGATCGGCGTGGTGTACGCCATCGTCCTGGGCCTGGCCATCGCCGGGGTCTGGGAGGGACGCAGCGCCGCGCAGGACCATGTGCGGGCGGAGGCCGTCGCGCTGCACGAGATCACCGAGCGGGTACGGGTCTACCCGGCCGAGGTCCGCGACCGCATCCGGGACGATGTCAACGCCTATGTCGGACATGTGGTCACCACGGAGTGGAAGACCATGGCCGAGAAGGGCGAAGTCACCGAGCGGGGCACCGAGTTGCTGGACCAGGTGCGCCGGGACGTCACCGACTACCGGCCGCGCACGGACTTCGAGGCACAGGCCTACCAGCCGCTCGTGGACCAGGTGACCGCCGCCGACCAGGCGCGTTCCGCGCGGGCGGAGTCCACCGGGGAGACCATGCCGGGGGTGGTGTGGTTCGGGCTGATCGCCGGGGCCGTGGTCACGATCGGCATGATCTTCGCGCTGCAGATCCGGCGCACCGGGCGGGAGCTGGTCCTGGCCGGGCTGTTCTCGGCGCTGATCGCCTTCCTGCTCTTCCTCATCTGGGACTTCGACGCGCCGTACAGCAGGGGGATCACGGCATCGGCGGATCCGTTCCGGTACCTGTTCCCGCACGTCTGAGCACCGGGCACGACGCCGGCCCGGGCGACGGGCGCCACACCGCGCGCGTCCCCCGGCCGGCCCACCGGCGTGACCCGTTCGGCGCTACAGCGATCGCGCGGGCGTGTGAGTCTTCCTAGCGTTTCGGTCATCGAGGCGCATTCCCGGCGCGAGCGGAACAGGTCCGCGGCCGTGCCTCGGAACCCGGAGGATCCACCATGCACGCGATACGCGTCGCTTCCGCCGCGCTGCTGGGCGCCGGCGCCCTCACCCTCACCGCCGCACCGGTCGCCGGTGCCGAGACGGCCGCCGGTGCCCCACCGGCGGCCGTTTCGGCCGTTTCGGCCGCGTCGGCCCGTTGGACTGCCTCGGCGGCGTCGGCGGCTTCGGGCGCTTCCGTCGCTTCGGGGGTCACAGGGGCCACGGAGGTCAGGGGCGTCACGGGGCTCAGGGCCGAGGGCGGCATCGTCACACCGTCCCGCTACAGCGTGGAGCCCGCGATCGTCGAGCCGGGCGACACGGTCACCCTGCGCGTCGACAGGAGCGACGGAGCCTGCACGGGCCATGTGACGGTCACGTCCGCCCTGTTCGACACGGTCACCATCCCGCCGCGGCGGTCCACGGCGATGACGACGATCGACCGCGACGCCCGCGTCGGCGCGCGGTACCGAGTGTCGTTCACGTGCGTCACCTTCACCGAGACGCGGTCTCTGACGATCGGCGGACCCGTGTCGCTGCCCACCCCGGTCGATGTGGAGCCCGGTGAGAACGGGCACGGCCGTCATCCCAAGGGGGTGCACGCCGGTGAGGGCGGCGCCTTCGCCGGCGCCGGCCTCGGCACGATGGGCCTCGGCGCGGTCCTCGTCGCCGGCTCGCTCGGGGTGGCGTACCGCCTGTACCGCCGGCCCGGCGAGCAGGACGGCTCCTGAGTCGAGGCCGTCATGCGCACCCACGTCCCCGCCCGCCGCAGCCCGGGCCCTCCCCGGCAGGGCTGCGCCCCGGAACCGGCCTTCGGTTCCGGGGCGAGGCCCACGTGCGCGACAGGGTCGAAGCGAGGCGGCGTCCGCGAAACCTCAGATCCGCTTCTCGGCGCGGCGGCGCATCCAGAAGACACCGCCGCCGACCATCGCCGTGGCCACCAGCGCACCGCCGATGGCGACATCGGTCGGGGTCGCCCCGCTGGTGCTGCTGCCGCCGATGCCGCCGCGGACACCGCCGATGACGGTGAAGGCCGCGGGACGGGTCAGCGTGCGCCCGGAGCACTCGACGTGGACGTCGTACCGGCCGGGCCGCGCGTCGGAGTGGACGGTGGCGGTTCCCTTGGCGGTGTTGCCGCGGCTGCCGCCGGCCATGTCGCCGCGGCCGCCCGTGGCCATGTCGCCGCGCCCGCCGACCGGAGTCAGGTTCGTCCTGGGGAAGGCGTCGGAGGTCGCGTGGCCCCCGTTGGGGCAGCCGTCGACGGTGATGGTCAGCTGGCCGCCGGCGGCGATGACGCTGGGCATGACGACGATGTTGGACGGTCCGGGGACCCCGCCTCCGTCGGCGACGGCAGCCGGGGCGGCGAGGCCGAGGACGGCGACGGCGGCACCGGCGGCCGCCAGAGCACGTGGATTGCGCATGTGATCCTCCGCGGAAGGCGCCCCGGGTCCCGTCCCCGGTCGATCGGCGAGAAAGCGCCTCCCGGAAAGACATTCGGATGCGGTGCGGCGGCCCGCATGTCGGGAATGGTCCGTCCCGGTGAGGCCGTACCCCGCGCACCGGCCACATGATCGGATATCGCCGCAGGTCACGGACCGTCAGAAAATCTTCTGGTCGGCACACCTCGGATGGCGCACCGGTGAGCGCCCGGGCCACCCGTTCGCCGCCGCCCCGTCGCCGGTTGCGCGCACCGCACTTAGCGTTCTGCCATGCGCGAGTGACACGGCGACGGCCGTGTCGAGAGGGGAAGGCGAATGTCTGCTTTCGAGGCGGCCGAACTCGAAGAGGCGCAGCGGCCGAAGAAGCGCGCGCCGTGGGGCGTGATAGCGCTGGTCCTGCTCACCGGGCTCGCGCTCCTCCGCAACGGCTCCGGGGAGTTCGACGAGGGTCCCCCGCAGCCCGCCAGCGCGGCCGCCGCCGACAGCAGGACCCCCGCCGGGGTCATGACCGGCACGGCCGCGCCGCTGCCGTTCGCCGTGCCGGACCGGGTGCGCATCCCGGCGATCCAGGTGGACGCGCCGATCATGCCGGTGGGCCTGGACGCCGCGGGCTGGGTGGACGCGCCGCCGCCCGAGGACCCGAACCTGGCGGGCTGGTTCAGCGGGGCGGTCTCCCCGGGTGAGAAGGGCACGGCGGTCGTCGTCGGCCATGTCGACAACCAGCAGGGCCCGGCCGTGTTCTACGGGCTGGGCGCGCTGAAGAAGGGCCAGCTCGTCGAGATCGCGCGCAGGGACGGCAAGACGGCCGTCTTCGAGATCTACGGCGTCGAGGTCTTCGCGAAGAACAGCTTCCCCGGGGAGCGCGTGTACGCCTCCAAGGGGGCCGCCGAGGTACGGGTGATCACCTGTGGCGGGGGTTTCTCCCCGCAGGACGGCTACGACGGCAATGTGGTCGTCTTCGCCCGCCTGGTCGAGGTCCGCTGAGAGGCGGCCTCGCCGGGCGGGCGGGACAGGGCCGGCGGGACCGGCCGGCGGGCTCAGGCGTACTGCCGGCGGGGCACGCTGATGTGGTAGCCGGAGTCGAGCAGTTGGGGCAGGTAGTCGCGCAGGGCCCGGACACTCTGGGAGCGTTCGCCCCCGGCGTCGTGCGAGAGCACCACGACGCCGGGGGCGGCGCCGTCCTCGACCCGCTCGACGATGGTGCGGGTGCCGGGGCTGGTCCAGTCGAGGGTGTCGACGGTCCAGGCGAGGGGTTCCATGCCCAGTTCGGCGCCGAGCTGGAACGCGGCGCGGTTCCAGGCGCCGTAGGGGGCGCGGAACCACTCGGGGCGTCCGCCGTAGGCCTGCTCGATGATGTCGCAGGTGCGTTCCATCTCGGCGCGGATCCGGCCGCGGCGCAGGCTGGTGAGCAGCGGGTGGGACCAGGTGTGGTTGCCGACGACATGGCCCTCGTCGGCCATCCGGGCCAGCAGATCCCTGTTCTCGGCGGCCATCTCCCCGCACACGAAGAACATCGCGCGCACGTCGTACGCGGCCAGGGTGTCCAGGATGTCGGGGGTGTAGCGGGGGTCGGGGCCGTCGTCGAAGGTCAGGACCATGGTGTTGCCGCGTCCGGTCATGCGCAGCAGCGGTGTGCTGCGCACCGGGGTCCGGCCGGGTGCCGTGCGCGGCGGGCCGTAGCCGGTGAGCGGCCGGAGGCGGTACGCGGACGGCTGGAGCGGGCGGCGTGCGGCCTGGGCGCCGGCGGCG
>NZ_JAOCQE010000403.1 GCF_025290915.1 Streptomyces sp. 15-116A
GGGGCGGTGGGGGAGTCTGACCGGGGCCGGCCGGGGTGCCGGGGGTGCCGGGTGCCCCGGTGGGCGCGGACCACTGGCTCGGCGGCGGCTGCTCCTTCGACCACTTCACGCCGGGTCCCTGGGGCACCTGGCCGGGCTGGTCAGCCGGTTCGGCGCCGGGCTGCGGTCGGTCGGTGGGGCCCTCGGCGGCGTTCTGCGGGCCGTCGGGGTCGTTCTTGCGGTCGGCGGGCTCGGCAGGGCCGGACGTGCCGGGCTCCTGCCCCTCGGACGGGGCGGATCCGGGCGAGGCCCAGCCCGGAGTGTCGTTCATCGTCGCTCCTTCACGGTGCCCGTCCGCGGTCGCGGCGGCAGGTTGGCAGCCATCGTGCCATGGGGTGGTCATCGGGTGACCGGGCGAGGTGAGGGCCGCATAGCTTCAATTGTCCGTGCGTTACGGGGCAGACTGACCGCATGGCTGATCAGTACGCGCACAGCGGCGACAACAAGCGGCCGACCGAGATCCCGGCGATCCGCTGGGAAGAGCCACCCGAAGGTCCCGTTCTGGTCCTGCTCGACCAGACGAGACTGCCGGCCGAGGAGGTCGAGCTCGTCTGTACGGATGCGTCGGCGCTGGTGGAGGCGATCCGCTCGCTCGCCGTGCGCGGGGCGCCCCTGCTCGGCATCGCCGGGGCGTACGGCGTCGCGCTCGCCGCCGTACGGGGCTTCGAGGTGGACGACGCGGCGTCGGCGCTGGAGAGCGCCCGGCCCACCGCGGTGAACCTCGCGGTCGGGGTGCGCCGGGCCCACTCGGCGTACCAGGCGGCACTGGCGCGCACCGGCGACCCCCGGCAGGCGGCCGGGGCCGCGCTGGCGGCGGCACGTCAGCTGCACCGGGAGGACGCCGAGGCCAGCGCCCGTATGGCGGAGCACGGCCTGGCGCTGCTCACCGAGCTGCTGCCCGGGGGCGGGCACCGGATCCTGACGCACTGCAACACCGGTTCGCTGGTGTCGGGCGGGGAGGGGACGGCGTTCGCCGTGGCGCTGGCCGCGCATCGGGTGGGTGAGCTGCGGCGGCTGTGGGTGGACGAGACGCGTCCGCTGCTGCAGGGCGCCCGGCTGACGGCGTACGAGGCGGCCCGCAACGGCATGGCGTACACGCTGCTCACGGACAACGCGGCTGGTTCGCTGTTCGCGGCGGGCGAGGTGGACGCGGTGCTGATCGGGGCGGACCGGATCGCGGCCGACGGGTCGGTGGCGAACAAGGTCGGCAGCTATCCGCTCGCGGTGCTCGCGCGCTATCACCATGTGCCGTTCATCGTGGTGGCGCCGGTGACGACCGTGGACCCGGACACCCCGGACGGCGCGGCCATCGAGGTCGAGCAGCGGGGCGGGCACGAGGTCACCGAGATCACGGCGCCCCAGGTGCCCGTGGCCGGCACGGAGGCGGGCGGCGGGATCCCGGTGGCGCCGCTGGGGACGCAGGCGTACAACCCGGCGTTCGATGTGACGCCGCCGGAGCTGGTGACGGCGATCGTCACCGAGGAGGGTGTCGTCTCGCCCGTGACGGCCGAGGCGCTGGCCGAGCTGTGCGCGAAGGCGCGTCCGGGCACCACCGGCTGAGGGCCGGCGGGAGCCTCCCGACCCCGTGCCGCCGGGCTCCCGGCGGCCGGGGGCAGACAGTGACGGTGGCGTACGACTATCGTCACGGGGCAGTGACGTGCCTCACCTGCACCTTCGCCACCGTTATGAGAATGGGATGATGTCGTTTATGAAGGGACGAGTCCTTGTCGTCGACGACGACACCGCACTGGCCGAGATGCTCGGCATTGTGCTGCGTGGTGAGGGTTTTGAGCCGTCTTTCGTAGCCGACGGCGACAAGGCGCTGGCCGCCTTCCGCGAGACCAAGCCCGACCTGGTGCTGCTGGACCTGATGCTGCCCGGCCGGGACGGCATCGAGGTGTGCCGGCTGATCCGGGCGGAGTCCGGCGTGCCGATCGTGATGCTCACGGCGAAGAGCGACACCGTCGATGTCGTGGTGGGCCTGGAGTCCGGCGCCGACGACTACATCGTGAAGCCGTTCAAGCCGAAGGAGCTGGTCGCCCGGATCCGGGCGCGGCTGCGCAGGTCGGAGGAGCCGGCGCCGGAGCAGCTCGCCATCGGTGACCTGGTGATCGACGTGGCCGGGCACTCGGTGAAGCGGGACGGGCAGTCGATCGCGCTGACGCCGCTGGAGTTCGACCTGCTGGTCGCGCTGGCCCGCAAGCCGTGGCAGGTGTTCACGCGTGAGGTGCTGCTCGAGCAGGTCTGGGGCTACCGTCACGCGGCCGACACCCGGCTGGTGAACGTGCATGTGCAGCGGCTGCGCTCCAAGGTCGAGAAGGACCCGGAGAAGCCGGAGATCGTGGTGACCGTCCGTGGTGTCGGATACAAGGCAGGACCGAGCTGACATGTCCGGTGACAGTGCCGCTTCGGCGCCCGGCCGGTCCGGGGGCCGTCCGGAGCGGCCTGTCGGCCGGAAGAAGGGCTCTCGCCGGGGGCGCCTGCTGGACGGCGGGCTGCTGCAGGGCGGAGTCCACGGCAGCCCGGTGATCCGGCTGTTCGTGCGCTGGGTGCGCAGGCCGCTGCTGCCGGTGATGCGGCTGTGGCGGCGCAACATCCAGCTGAAGGTCGTCGTGACCACGCTGCTGATGTCGCTGGGCGTGGTCCTGCTGCTCGGCTTCGTCGTGATCGGGCAGGTGCGCAACGGCCTGCTGGACGCCAAGGTGAAGGCCTCGCAGAGCCAGGCCGTCGGCGGGTTCGCCGTGGCCGAGCAGAAGGCCGACCAGGCGGCGACCGTCACCGGCGACGACGGCACCACCGTGGACGGCGAACCGTCGACGAGCGTCATCCAGTGGATGAGCGACCTCGTCGAGTCGCTCTCCAGCGGTGGTCAGGGCGCCTTCGACGTGGTGACGCTGCCCGCGGGTGACGCCAGCGGCGGCGGGCGCGGCCCGCGTGCCTCGGGTCAGGTGATCGCGACCGCGAGCGTGCCGGAGGACCTGCGGGAGCGGGTCAACTCGAGTTCGACGGCCGTGCAGAGCTACACCCGCATCATCTACGACAGCGGGGCCGAGTCCCAGCCGGGGCTGGTCATCGGCAAGCAGGTCAACGACCCCAACAACAACCCGTACCAGCTGTACTACCTCTTCCCGCTGACGCAGGAGGAGAAGTCGCTGAGCCTGGTGAAGGGCACCCTGGCCACCGCCGGGCTGTTCGTCGTCGTCCTGCTCGGGGCCATCGCGTGGCTGGTGGTGCGGCAGGTCGTGACGCCGGTGCGGATGGCGGCCGGGATCGCCGAGCGGCTGTCCGCGGGGCGGCTCCAGGAGCGGATGAAGGTCACCGGCGAGGACGACATCGCGCGGCTCGGCGAGGCGTTCAACAAGATGGCGCAGAACCTCCAGCTGAAGATCAACCAGCTCGAGGACCTGTCGCGGATGCAGCGTCGGTTCGTGTCGGACGTGTCGCACGAGCTGCGCACGCCGCTGACGACCGTGCGGATGGCCGCGGACGTCATCCATGAGGCGCGCGAGGACTTCGACCCGGTCACCGCGCGGTCGGCCGAGCTGCTCGCCGACCAGCTGGACCGGTTCGAGTCGCTGCTCGCCGACCTGCTGGAGATCAGCCGCTTCGACGCGGGCGCGGCGGCGCTGGAGGCTGAGCCGATAGATCTGCGGGACGTCGTGCGCCGGGTGGTCACCGGGGCGGAGCCGCTCGCCGAGCGCAAGGGCACCGAGATAAAGGTCGTCGGCGATCAGCAGCCGGTGGTGGCGGAGGCGGACGCGCGGCGCGTGGAGCGTGTGCTGCGCAATCTCGTCGTCAACGCGGTCGAGCACGGCGAGGGCAAGGACGTCGTCGTCAAGCTCGCCGCGGCGGGCGGGGCGGTGGCGGTCGCCGTGCGCGACTACGGCGTGGGGCTCAAGCCCGGCGAGGCGACGCGGGTCTTCAGCCGCTTCTGGCGGGCGGACCCGGCACGCGCGCGTACCACCGGCGGTACGGGACTCGGCCTGTCCATCGCCCTGGAGGACGCCCGGCTGCACGGCGGCTGGCTGCAGGCGTGGGGCGAGCCCGGCGGCGGCTCGCAGTTCCGGCTGACGCTGCCGAGGACGGCGGACGAGCCGCTGCGCGGGTCTCCGATACCCCTGGAGCCGAAGGACTCACGGCGCAACCGCGGACTGGACGACGCCGGCCTGCCGAGCGGCGGCGGGGACGGCGGGAAGCGTGCCACGGTGCCGGCGCA
>NZ_JAOCQE010000404.1 GCF_025290915.1 Streptomyces sp. 15-116A
CGCCGGTACACGGCGAGTGCCTCGGCCCGGCGGCCCGCCCGGGACAGGGCGAGCATCAGCTGGTCGTAGAACGGCTCGTGCAGCGGGTGGACCCGGGTGAGTCGTTCCAGCTCCCCGGTGACCTCGGCATGCCGGTCCCGGCTGAGCTCGGTGGCGTACAGGCTCTCCAGCGCGGTCAGGCGCAGGGCGTCGAGACGACGGGCCTCGGCCGCGCAGAGCGGGCCGCCCCGGCTGTCCTGCAGGGCGGGCCCCCGCCACAGTGCCAGCGCCTCGCGCAGGAGCGCGCTGCCGCGTCCGGGGTCGTGCGTCAGCAGGAGCAGGGCCTCGTCCGCGAGCCGGGTGAACCGGTGGGCGTCGACGGTGGCTTCGTCCAGGTCCAGCCGGTAGCCGGCGGGCCCGGTGCTGATGCGCTGCCGGCCGCCGGTCGTCCGCAGCAGCCTGCGCAGCCGGGAGACCTGGGCGTGCAGGGCACCCGCGGGGTCGTCCGGGGGCGTGCCGCCCCACAGTTCCCCGATCAGGTCGGCCGGGCGGACCGGCGATCCGGCGTGCGCCAGCAGCGCGCACAGCAGGACGCGTTGCCGTTCCCCGGCGGGCCGCAGCGGCCGGCCGGTGCGGCCGTCGAGGACGCCGACCGGCCCGAGCAGCCGGAACTCCACGGCCACGGCAGCCGCGCCGGGCGGCGCCTCTTCGCCGGGTGGCTTCTTGCCGGGTGCCGTCCCACCTCGGTTGACCGCCCCGCTGGGTGGCTTCTCGCCGGGCGCCGTCCCGCCCGCGTCCACCGCCCTGCCGGGTCGGGCCTCTTCGCCGGGTGGCTTCTCGCCGGGCGCCGTCCCGCCCGCGTGCACCGCGCCGCTGGGTGGGGCCTCTTCGCCGGGCGTCGTCCCACCCCGGTTCACCGCCGCCCCGCCGGGTGGCGTCTCTTCCCCGGGCGCCGTCCCGCCCCGGTTCACCGCCCCGTCGCTCCCGTGCCGGAGGTGGTTCGGGTGTGCTGTGCTCGGACCGCCTCCCGGGTGATCAGGGCGGTCAGGGGCGCGGGGTCGTCGAGGAAGTAGAAGTGGCCGCCGTCGAAGAGATGCGTGCCGAGGAAGTGCTCGGTCGCCTGCGGCCAGGCGGCCAGGGTCCAGGGGGGCGCGACCTCGTCGTCGCGGCCGCCGAAGACGGAGAGCGGTACGGGCAGCGGCGCGGGCGGCCACTGTGGGTCCCAGGTCTCCGCCAGCCTCAGGTCGCCGCGGATCGCGGGCGCGAGGAGTTCCCACAGCTCCGGCTCGTCCAGCACCGCGGGCGGGGTGCCGCCCAGCGCGGCCACATGGCGGAGCAGATCCGCGTCGGGCAGCAGATGGCGGAAGGTCCGCCCCGTCCCGTCCGCGCGGGGCGCGGCGCGCCCGGACAGGCCGAGCCAGACCGGCGGCGTGCGGCCCTCGGCGAGCAGCAGTTGGGTCAGCTCGTATGCGGTGACACAGCCCATGCTGTGCCCGAAGAAGGCGAAATCGCCGGTGAGTTCGTCGTCCAGCTCCGCCAGGAAGTGGCGGGCGAGCGCGATGGCGTCCTCGATCGGCTCGTCCGGGCTCAGCAGGCCCCGGCCCGGGGCGTCGGGGAGGCGGACCCGCCAGCCGGCCGGGAAGAGAGCCGGCCAGTCGCGATACATCAGATGTGAACCGCCGGCGTGGTGGAACACGAACAGGCGCAGCTGCATGGTCTTACTCGCAATCGGGTAGCGAGGCGTGCCGCACACGCGGCCCCTCGGCCGTGGCTCCGGTTCTCCGCCCGGGACGCTAACCACCCCGGCCCCGCGCCGCCCGTGCCCGCGAGTGCGTCTCCAGCGGCGCTGCACACCGCCTCCAGCGATGCCCGCCGCCGCACGACTTCCCGTCCAGCCCCGCTCGAAGGGCGCCTGATCGCACGGCCGGCGGGTCTGGCGCGCGGCTAGCGTGCCCGGCGTACCGAGGCGGACCGGACCGGGACCCGGCCGTACGCACCGGGACGGCGCACCGCCGAGCAGCCGGGGGACGGCCCCCGGGCCCCGGTACCGGCCGGGATGCGCGGCGGACGCCGTTGCACGCACAGCACGAGCCGTACGCACCGTACGCGCCGTACGAACGGGAGGACGTCATGGACATCAGGCTCCTGGGGCCGCTGGCCGCCGAGGTCGACGGGGTGTCGATCGTGCCCAGCGCCGGGAAACCGCGGCAGGTCCTCGCCCTGCTCGCACTCCAGCCCGGGCACATCGTGCCGGTGCCCACCCTGATCGAGGAGCTGTGGGAGCAGGCCCCGCCGCGCAGCGCGATGACCACCCTGCAGACCTACGTCCTCACCCTGCGCCGTCACCTGGGCACCGCGATGGGCCCCGGGGTGCCGGGCGCCGCCAAGGAGGTCATCGCCACCCGGCACGGCGGCTATCTGCTGCAGCTGCCCGCCGACCGGACCGACGCCGGACGGTACGAGACCCTGCTGGCGGCCGGTCAGGACGCCGCCGAGAACGGCGACGACGAGCGGGCCGCGACCCTGCTGCGGCAGGCTCTGAACCTGTGGCACGGCGAGCCGCTGGCGGATGTGCCGCTCGGGCCCGTGCTCTCCGTCGAGGCGCTGCGTCTGCGCGAGAGCCGGCTGGTCGCGGTGGAACGGCGGATCGACGCCGAACTGCGGCTCGGCCGGCACGGCGCGCTGCTCGCCGAGCTGACCACGCTGACCGCTCGTCATCCCCGCCACGAGGGCCTGCACGCCCAGGCCATGGTCGCGCTGTACCGGTCGGGCAGGCGGGCCGCCGCGCTCGATGTCTACCAGCGGCTGCGTACCCGTCTGGCGGACGACCTCGGCGTGGATCCCTCCCCGCAGCTGAGCCGCCTCCGGCAGGCGGTCCTCACGCTCGACCCGGCCCTGGACCGCGCCGCACCGTCCCGGCGCGGCGCGATCTTCGACCTGTACGCGGCCTGAGGGGGGCACCACGGACGGCTCGGGCGGTCGGGCCCGTGGGCGCGGCGGCGGGCAGGCGAGGGCGTCACAGGGCGGTGTCGCGCAGGACGCGGCGGTCCGTGGCCAGCCAGTCGTCGCCGAAGCGGGTCAGGACGTCCTCCACCACCGTGACCCGCAGACCCCCCGGACCGGGGGCGACGGGGCGGGAGAAGATGCTGCAGCGGGTGCGCAGGGTGTGCTCGTTCTCCGGGTCGATCTCCAGCTTGCCGATCCAGAACCGGTGCCCGGGGCCGGCGTCCCAGCCGTCCGGAGCGGTGCCGGGGGCGAACGTGGCGGCCAGACCGGCCGCGCCGCCGGACTCGGCCAGGGCGAGCTGGCGCGTGTAGAAGCTCTCGGCCTGCGCGTACAGGCCGGAGAAGCGGATGCGTGCGGCCACCTCCGGGGCGCGGCGGGAGGTCACGGCGGTCGTGGTCATACGGCTCACCTCTCGGCTCGGCGCAGCCCGTTCGGCTGCGGCAGATCCACCCTGACCGCGCCCTCTCGAGGGCCCTTCGAACCGGCCTCGAGCCGTTCCGCCCAGCATCGGCGGGCGGGACGGAATGTGAGGAGCAGGGACGATGACGGTGCTGGAACGGACCCGCGACCGGGAGTGCGCGGGCGGACGGCAGGCCGAGGAACGGACGCGGGTCGCCGCGTCGGCCGCCACCGTGTACGGAATTCTCAGCGAGGTGACCGCGTGGCCGCTGCTGCTGCCGTACGTGGTGCACGCCGAGCCGCTGCCGCCGTGCGCCGGGGACTCCCCGGGCACCCGGACGAGGATCTGGGCCCTGTGGGACGGGGAGTTCGCCTGCTGGGTGTCGCGGCGCCGGTACGACCCGGGGCGGCGCCGTATCGACTTCGCCTGTACGACGGCCGACGGCACCGGCGTCGAGGGGAGGTGGGCGGTGACGCCGGACGGGGCCGGGCGGTGCGTGCTGAGGGTGCGGCACCGGCCCGGACCGGTGCCGGCCGGGGTGGTGACACGGTTCCTGCGCGCGGTGCGCGAGCGGGCCGAGGAGCGGGACCGCGGGGAACTGACCGTCTCCCGCTTCACGCAGGAGACTCCGCTCCAGGGCCCGCCGGAACTGGCCCTGGACTTTCTCCACCGGGCCGAGGAGTGGCCCGGCCAAGTCGGCCACGTGGTGCGGGCGGCCGAGGTCGACGAGGTGGTGCCCGGCGCCCAGCTGCTGACCCTGCGCACCCCGCGGGGCCGCACCGTCCGCTCGGCGCGGCTGTGCTTCCCGCACGCCGGGCGTCTGGTGCACCGTCAGCTCTCCGCCGCCGGTGCGCCCGG
>NZ_JAOCQE010000405.1 GCF_025290915.1 Streptomyces sp. 15-116A
CGCGCCGGGTGGGCGGCCGCGCTCACCGTCCTCCTCGGGCTCGGGGCGTGGGCGCAGGCGGGCACGCTGGGGTACGTGCTGCCGCGCGGGGCGCTGCCGGGGCCGGTGGAGGCCAGGTACCGGGAGCCGTGGACCGGGTACCACTGGATGACGCCGTGGGTGCGCTACGGGGACGTGGTGATGGCCGAGCGGCATCCGTCGCGCCGGATTCCCGCGTACGGCCCCTACACGGTCGCCCCCGGCTACCCCGACTTCTTCCTGCCGGACGAGGAGCGGCGGCTGGAGGACGTGGAGAGGTACTTCGCGGGGGAGACCCCGGACGGGGCGCGGCGGGAGATCGAGCGGGCGTACGGGGTGCGGTGGGTGGTGGACGCGTCCGGGGTGCTGGCCGGGACGGGGCTGCGGGAGGTGGCCCGGGGGCCTGAGGGGCAGGTGCTCTACGAGGTGCGGTGATCAGCCGGCCGGCTCACCGCACCGCACGTCACCGCACCCTTACCGCGCTTGCCGCCAGCCGTACATCACGTGCCCTCACCTCACCACACTCGCCACCAGCCGCACCGCCCGTTTCACCCTCGGCCTGGCCACCCTCCGCACCACCGGCCGCAGCACCCGGGCCGTCACCCCCACCGGCGCCCACCGCACCTGGAGGCGCCCCGCGCCATGACCCTCCGGCTCGATCGTGACCCGGTGCGGAGTCATGCCGGAGTGGTACGGAACCCGGGTCGTCAGCGGCGGGAAGTCCAGGGGGGCCAGCAGCAGGCCGGTGTTGGCCTGGCCCTGGTGGGTGAGGCGCAGCAGCGGATGACGGACGCCGGAGAAGCCGGCCGGTGACAGGGGCGCGGTCGCCGGGTCGAAGTGCACCCGGCCCTCGAAGATGCCGGGGCGGACGGGGGACAGCCGGAAGGGCACCGTCAGACGGCGCGGGCCGGGGGCGATGAGGAGGACCGCGCGCTGGGGGCCGACCGGGAGGCGCAGCGCGGGGTCGTAGGTGCGCACGGTCAGGTCGACCGAGGCGCCGGGGCCCCGGGTGATCTCGGTGATCTCGTGGCGGAACTGGGCGCTGAAGAACGGGCGGGTGTCCAGCTCCAGGTCGGTGAGGTCCAGTTCGCGTCGGGCGTCGGCGGAATCGGGGAGCCGCTCGCCCCAGTACGTACGGCCGTCCGCGTCCGTGGTGACCCGGCGCGGGGCGACGCCCCGGCCCAGGCCCCGGGCGGCCAGCCGGGCATCAGTCAGCCGGCGTTCGCGGACCAGCTGGAGCACCACCCGCTCGGCGCGCGGCAGGCGCGCGTAGGCGCCGGGGGACAGGGTGTCCAGGTACGGGTTCATGACGTCGGCGAAGGCCTCCAGCCAGGCGTCGTCGCGGTAGGGCAGGTCACCGGCGTACATGCGGAAGTCGTGCTTGAGGAACTTGTGGTCCTTGTCCTCCCGCAGTGCCTCGTGCCCGCTGTCGGTCAGGAAGGCGTCGATGAGCCGCTGGACGTGGACGCGGTCGCGGACGTTGGCGATCTTGTGCCGCTGGTTGGAGATGGACGCCGCGTCGGAGGAGGCGTACGGGGCGACGTACCAGACGTAGACCGGCTCGGGGATGATCGTGAACCGTTTTGCCAGGCAGTACGCCTGCGCCGAGAACAGCTGGTCCTCGTAGTGGATGCCCTCGGGGAAGCGCAGCTCGTGCCGGTCGAGGAAGGCGCGGGCGTACATCTTGCTGGTGGCCAGGTGCTCGAAGAACAGCCGCGGGTCGGCCTCGATGCCGTCCAGGGTGCGGCGCTCCTGGACCAGGTGCGGCATCCAGGTGGAGCGGCGGCCGGTGTCCACGCGGACGCGGCGCACCGCGCCCATCGCGAAGTCGATCTCCCGCTCACGGTGCGCGGCCAGCAGCGACGCGACCGCGTTCGGGGGGAGCTCGTCGTCGCTGTCGAGGAACATCAGGTACGGCGCCCGGGCGATCTCCAGGGCGCGGTTGCGCGGGGCGCTGCAGCCGCCGCTGTTCTCGGGCAGGCGCAGGTACCGGATGCGGGGGTCCTCGGCGGCGAGGCGCCGGGCCACCTCGGGGGTGTGGTCCGTGGAGTGGTCGTCGCTGATGACGATCTCCAGGTCGCGGTGGGTCTGGCGGCGGACGGACTGCACGGCGCGGGGGAGGCGCTCGGCGTCGTTGTGCACGATGACCGTCACGGTGACGTCGGGCCGGAACGTGTTGTCGGACGCGGGAGTCACGTCGGGCGAGGGCGTCACGGGCCCACCTCCTCGGGGTTCGGCGCCGGCGTGCGGTCCTCGACGGGCAGCACCGGCGGCAGCGCGGACTCGTCCTGGTCGAGGAAGACCCGGCGTACGACGCGCTCGGCGGCGCGGCCGTCGTCGTACTCGCAGAACCTGCGCCGGAACACGGCCCGTGCCTTCGCCGCGCTCTCGTCGCGCCAGGCGTCGGTGGTGAGGATCTCGGTGAGCTGCTCCTGGGTGCGGGCCACCGGGCCCGGGGCCTCGGCCATCAGGTCGAAGTAGACGCCGCGGGTGGTGCGGTACGTCTCCCAGTCGTCGGCGTGGATCACGATCGGGCGGTCGAGGTTGGCGTAGTCGAACATGATCGACGAGTAGTCCGTGACCAGCGCGTCGGCGGCCAGGCACAGCTCCTCGACCGGGTCGTAGGAGGACACGTCGATGAGGCGGCCCGAGCGGCGCAGGCCGGTCAGCGGGGAGGCGGTGCCGGCGTAGAAGTAGTGGGCGCGCACCAGCAGGACGGTGTCCTCGCCGAGCCGGTCGGCGAGCGCGGCCAGGTCCAGGCGGGGGGTCCAGCCGGCCTCGTAGTCGCGGTGGGTGGGCGCGTAGAGGAGGGCGCGGCGGCCCGGGGCGATGCCGAGGCGTTCGCGGACCGCGCGGATGTCGTCGGCGCCGGCGGTGTAGTAGACGTCGTTGCGCGGATAGCCGTAGTCGAGGGAGACGTACCGCGACGGGTACGCGCGCTCCCACATGCGCGTGGTGTGGCTGTTGCTGGAGATGCTGAAGTCCCATTTGTCGACGCGTTCAAGGAGCGCCTGGAAGTCGAGGCCCTGCGCTGCCGCCGGGTACGGCATCTGGTCCAGGCCCATGCGCTTGAGGGGGGTGCCGTGGTGGGTCTGGACGTGGATCGCGTCGGGGCGTTTGACCACCGCGTTGGGGAAGTTGACGTTGTTGACCAGGTACTTCGCGGTGGCGAGCGTCTCCCAGTAGCGGCGGGTGCCGGGGACGACATGGTCGGTGCCGGGCGGGAGCAGTGCCGCGTTCTCGGCGGTGACCACCCACACCGGGTGGATGTGCGGGGCGAGTTCGGCGAGCTTGGCGGCGATGGCGGCGGGATTGCAGGCGACGCCGCGGTTCCAGTAGGCGGCGAACACCGCGAGGTGGGGGTGGACGGGGCGGTGCAGGGCCCTGCGGTACTGCTGGTCGCGCAGCCGGGTGCCGAGGCGGCGCCCGCGGGTGCGCACGGTGGACCGGACGGTGCGGCGGGCCCGGTTGGCGGCCTGGAAGGCGCGGTACTTGCGGTAGGCGCCCTCCTCCAGCAGCGCGCGGCGGAGGCCCTCCGGTCCGGCCGGACGGCGGTGGCCCTCGGGGCGGAGGCGTACGGCGGCCGAGGAGGCGCGGCGGAAGAACGCGCGGGCCACCTCCTCGGGCATGCCGCCGCGGGCGAAGGTGCGCAGACACTCCCGCACCATCACCTCGTACAGCACCGTGTACGGGGCGGGGCGCTCGCGGATGAGGTCGAGCAGGGACGTGTAGCGCTCGACCAGGGCGTACCGCTGCTCGGGGGTGAGCGGCGGGAGGCTGGCCGGGCGCAGCCGGCGGTCCTCGTAGGCGGGGTGGGGCAGGCAGGCGACGCGGTCGGCGAGGAGCAGGGCGGCGAGCGCGGCGTACGCCTCGTCGTCGGTGTTGAGCAGGTCCTCGTGGGCGCGCCAGAAGTCGGTGCGCAGGACGCGGGTGCCGAGCAGCGGGGTCAGGCGCAGCAGGGGGGCGCAGTCGTCGAGGGCGAGGTCGGCGCGGCCGGCGCGGGCGAGGAGGGGGCCGTCCGGGGAGGGCAGACCGGAGGTGCGCCAGGTGCTGCGGACGTGGTCCAGGAGCAGGACGTCCACGGTGTCGGGGAGCTCGGCGGCGCGTTCGGCGATGGTGCGCGTGCTGCCGGGCGGCAGGCCGTCCTTGGCGTGCACGAAGTGCAGCCGGCGGCCGGTGGCGAGGCCGGC
>NZ_JAOCQE010000406.1 GCF_025290915.1 Streptomyces sp. 15-116A
GAGGACGACGAGCCCCGGTGGCCCGTGCTGCACGGCCCGCCACGCCTCGGCCAGCCGCCTGCGCTGCTCGCTCCGGCCCACGAGCGGGGTCCCGGCGGGCTGCGGCGCCGGTTCGGCGGCCCGGGGTGCGGAGGTGGAGGTGGACAGCAGCGCGGCGTAGACGGCACGGGTGGGCGGCGACGGGGCGACACCCAGCTCGCGTTCCAGCGCGGCCACGCACGCGTGGTACGTGCGTACGGCACGCGCCCGGTCGCCCAGATCGGCGTGGACGCGCATCAGCTCCCGGTAGCCGGACTCGCGCACGGGGTCTTCGTGGAGGACGCGTTCCAGATATCCGGCGGCGGTTCGGTGGTCACCGCACCGGTGGGAGAGTACGCCGAGTTCCTCCAGCGCGTCGGCGAACTCGCCGCGCAGCCGCTGCCGTTCGGGTACGGGCCACTCGTCGTCGCAGTCCGCCATCAGGTCGCCGGTGTACGCGGCGACGGCCTCGGCGAGGGCCGCCGCGCGCGGCTCGGGCGCGGTCAGGGACCTGGCCCGGCGCAGGGCGTCCTCGAAGACGGCGACGTCCAGGTCGCAGGCAGCGTCGTCCCGCCAGGCGACCGTCCGCGGGGTGATCTCGAGGACCTGCTCGATGCCGGGCACGGCGCAGCGCAGGGTGTGCAGCAGATGCCGCAGATTGGTACGAGCCTGCGCCTCCCCCGACTCGGGCCACAACACCCCGGCAAGCCGCCGCCGGGGGTGCTCCTCGCCGCGGCGCATCACGAGATACCCGAGCAGCGACTCACCCCGAGCGGAGTCCAGTCGCCAGTCGGACCCCCCGCCCCGGCCATCCCGATCCGGAACGGCCCCAGCACCCGCGCCTGAACACACCGCACAGAGCCAGTGTCCCGCCGGAAACCCCGCAGCGCTTGTGATCAGCCCTCGGCCGGCTGCAACCTCAGCGAGATGCTGTTGATGCAGTACCTCTGATCGGTAGGCGTCGGATACCCCTCTCCCTCGAACACATGCCCGAGGTGAGACCCGCAGCGAGCACACCGCACCTCCGTGCGCACCATGCCGTGGGAGCGGTCCTCCACCAGCTCCACCGCGTCGGTGTCCTTCGGGTCGTAGAAGGACGGCCACCCGCAGTGCGACGCGAACTTCGTGTCCGAGGTGAACAGCTCCGCACCGCAGGCGCGGCAGGAGTACACGCCCTCGGTCTTGGTGTCGGTGTACTCACCGGTGAAGGCGGGCTCCGTGGCCGCCTGGCGCAGCACGGCGTACTCGGCGGGCGACAGCTCCGCGCGCCACTGCTCGTCCGGCTTCTCCGCGTCGTACGGCATGAGCCTCAACGCCCCTTACTTCGACAGACGGTCCAGGATCCGCGGGCCGAGGTCGGTGACATCGCCCGCGCCCATGGTGAGAACGAGATCACCGGGCTTCGCCATTCCCGCGACCGCCTCCGGCACCTCGGCCTTGTCGTGCACGGCCGTCACGTCCGCGCCCGCGGCCCGCGCCGCGTCGATGATCAGCTCGCTGGTGACGCCGGGGATCGGGTCCTCGCGCGCCGGGTAGATGTCGAGCACCACCGAGGCGTCGGCCAGCGCCAGGGACTGCCCCATCTCCGTGCCCAGCTCCCGCGTGCGGGAGAACAGGTGCGGCTGGAAGACGACGAGGATGCGGGAGTCACCGGCGGCGGCGCGCATGGCCTCCAGGTCGGCGGTCATCTCGGTCGGGTGGTGGGCGTAGGAGTCGATGACCTGCACACCGCCCGCCTCGCCCTTGAGCTGCAGGCGGCGCTTCACGCCGGTGTAGGCGGCGAGCGCGGGCGCCAGCTCGGCGGCGGGGATGCCGAGCGCCACGCCCGCGGCGAGCGCGGCGACGGCGTTGTGGGCGTAGTGGCGGCCGGGCACGGACACCGTGAAGGTGAGCGGCGCGCCGTCCAGCTCGACGGTGACCTCGCTCTTGAGCCCCTGCGGGACGACCGACAGCACCCGCACATCGGCGTCGGCCGACTCGCCGTACGTCACGGTCCTGACCGAGCCGTCCAGCCGCCCGGTCAGCTCCCGCGCGCCCTCGTGGTCGGCGGAGATCACCAGCGTGCCGCCGGGCACGATCCGGCCGACGAACGTCTCGAAGGACTGGTGGATCTCCTCCATGGAGGCGTAGTTGGCGTGGTGGTCCAGCTCCACGTTGAGAATGATCGCGACCTCGGGCGCGTACTTGTGGAAGCTGCGGTCCGACTCGTCCGCCTCGGCGACGAAGATGTCACCCTCGCCGTGCAGCGCGTTGGAGCCGGGGGCGTCGAGGTCGCCGCCGATCGCGTAGGAGGGGCTCAGGCCGAGCGCGGAGAGGGAGACCGCCAGCATGGAGGTGGTGGTGGTCTTGCCGTGGGTGCCGGCCACGGCGATCGGGCGCAGGCCCTCCATCAGGGCGGCGAGGGCGTCGGAGCGGTGCACCACCGGGATGCCCCGCTCGGCGGCGCGCACCAGCTCGGGGTTGTCCTCGCGGATCGCCGACGACACCACCACGCAGCTGGCGTCGTCGGCGAGGTGCTCGGCGGCGTGCCCGATGTGGACGGTGGCGCCCAGCGCGCGCAGCGCCTCGGCGGTGGCGGAGTCCTTGGCGTCGCTGCCGGCCACCTTGGCGCCGCGCTGGGTGAGGATCTTGGCGATGCCCGACATTCCGGCGCCGCCGATGCCGATGAAGTGCGGTCGGTCCAGGGCGGTGGGAAGGCCGGGTGCCATGCGTGTTCTCCCAGTGGTGCGACGAGCGGGACGGCGGTGTGCGCGCCCTCGGGAAAGAGCGCGGCCCCAGCCTATGCCTTGCTGTGGGAGAACAGTTTCAGCACCGGTACCCCCACCTTGTGCCGGGCGCGGGAGGCCCAGTCCCGGTGGAAGAACTCCTCCACGTAGTGCGGGTCGGTCAGGACGATCACCTCGTCGGCGTCGACCTCCTCGACGAGGGTCTTCAGCGCGTCCAGGGGGTGGTCCTCGATGAGGCGTCCCTCGGCGGCGTCCCCGCTCGCGCGCAGGGCCTGCAGGGACACCTCCAGGGCCCGCTGGCCCATGCTCTTGGCCTCCTCGCCCTCGGGGGTCTCGCCCTCCCGGACGGCCTCGTCGAGCTCGCCGAGGGCCACGTCGTCGATGGCCCGCAGCAGCCGGTCCGCCTGCTCGCCGCGCGGCTGGAGCAGCACGTGGAAGGAGACCGGCTCGTCGCCGTGCAAGGTGGTGACGAACTCCACGTCGGCGGACGTCAGGGCCTTCTCGATCATCAGTACGCTTGTGAACACCAGGGCGCCCCTTCTCCTTCGAGGGCCGAGGACGGCCCTGCGGAAACCATCCTTCCCCGCATGCGCACGGGTACGGCCGGATTCAGTGTGCCCGTCGCGGCACTAAGCGGAACGGAAGATTCCGCTGATTACCGGACCAGCGGTACCCATCGAACCCGTTTCCGGGCGCTTCGGGGAGGTACGGGGCGCGTGTACGGCGTGACGAACGTCAGCGGCGTGTGTAGCGGGTGAAGAGGAAGCCGTCCTCCTCCAGGATCGACGTCAGGGCGAAGCGCTGCGGCACCTCCACCGAGGGGCCGCCGGCGATGCGCTGGGCGTCGCCCGCGGTGAGCATGGGGGACACGGTCAGACACAGCTCGTCCAGCGCCCCGGCCGCCACGAACTGCCCCAGCAGCCGCGGCCCGCCCTCGGTCAGCAGCCGGGTGTGCCCGAGGTCCGCCAGCTCCCGCACCGCCCGCGCGGGATCCACACCCGAGCCCTCCCCGGCGACGACCACCCGCGCGCCCGCCTTCTCGGCGGCGGCGACCCGGTCCCGCGGGGCGTCCGCGCCGGTGAGGACCAGCGTGGGCACGAGCGGGGCGGTGAACAGGGGCAGGGAGAAGTCCAGGTCGAGGCTCGCGCTCACCACCGCGATCGCGGGCGCCGGCCCCTGTCCCGCCGCTTCCCGCGCCGCCGCGAACTCCGCACGCGCGCGTGCCGGGCGGTACCCCTCCTGCCGCACCGTCTGGGCGCCCACGACGACGACGTCCGCGAGCGCCCGCAGCGTGCCGAAGATCCGCATGTCGGCCGCGCAGGAGATGGGCTGCGACCGCCCGTCGTGCTGGGCGGCCCCGTCGAGCGTGGAGACCATGTTCCCCCGCAGCCACGGCTCCCGCCCCTCGCACGCCGGCCCGGGATAGGCGTACGCGGCGGCCAGCTCGCCGAGGCTCCACTCA
>NZ_JAOCQE010000407.1 GCF_025290915.1 Streptomyces sp. 15-116A
GGCGGGAGGGGGCGCGGCGGCGGCCGCGGCGAGGTGTCGTACTGAGGCTCATGAGGTCGCTGCGGGAGAGGGGACGACGGTGGCCGTGGGAGAGGGGACGACGGTGGCCGTGGGAGAGGGGACGGCGGTGGCCGTGGGGGTCGGGGCGCCGCTCGGCGGGGCGGTCGGCCTGCCGCTCGGCGGGGCGCCGGTCGATACGGCCCCTCCTCGCGGTCCCGCACCCCCTTCCGGAGCGGCGCCCTGCTCGTTGCCGAACGGCAGCAGCGACGCCGGGGAGGCGGAGGTGCCGATGCCGAGGAAGGCCAGACCCAGCACGACCGCGTAACCGGCGCAGACGGCCCCCAGGAGCAGGCCGATCCGGCGCAGCACCCTGGCGCGGCGTCCGGAGGCGTCGACGAACACGGGCCCCTCGGCGGACCCGGTGCGGCGTGTGCGGCGACGGCCGCGCACGGCGGCGCGGCGTTCGATGGCGGGATCGGAATGCATGGCCCGGACGGTAGATCGCCTTTATGTGCCGGAAACCGTGCTTTTGCTGTGCGTGGGCCGTGAGAGAGCCGCCAACCTCTGGACCGGCTGAGAGCCTCCGGGGAATTGGGCGTATATCCCCAGGTGGGGCACAGCCCCGTATGAGAGGTTTGCGTCATAGACGGAAACGTCACCGACAAAACTTGAGGAACGGGAGCGAGCGCGATGCGCGGTCCACTGAAATCCGTCGCCGGGCTCGGCTGCGCGCTGGTCCTGGCCGTCACCGCGGGCTGCTCGTCGGGGGACGGCGGCGGCACGGACGCGGCGGCGCCCGCGGAGGGCAGCGCCTCGCCGTCCGCCGAGGCGGTCACCGCGTACGCCCCCTACGTCAACGCCACGTCCGCCGACGCCAATGACGCGGCGGGCTCCCCGTCGACGTACAACCTGGCCTTCGTGATCTCCTCCGGCAGCGGCTGCACGCCGAGCTGGCACGGCTCACAGGCGATCGACGACAAGGCGGCGACCGCGCGCATAGCGGAGCTCACGGAATCCGGTGCCGATGTCCGGGTCTCCTTCGGCGGGGCGTCCGGGAAGGAGCTGGCGGCGACGTGCGACAGCGCGGAGGAGCTGGCGCGGGCCTATGGGGCGGCGTTGGACGCGGCCGGGGCGTCGCGGGCCGACTTCGACATCGAGGGGGACGAGCTGACGGACTCGGAGTCGGTGGCGCTGCGGTCGGAGGCGATCGCGCTGCTGCAGAAGGAGCGCGCCGATCTGGAGGTGACCTACACGGTGCCGGTGATGCCGTCGGGGCTGGACGAGGACACGATCGCCCTGCTGGAGTCGGCCAACGACCATGGGGTGAAGGTCCGGACGGTCAACATCATGACCATGAATTACGGCGAGTCGTTCGACGGCGACATGGGGGACTACGCCGTCACGGCGGCGAAGGCCGCGCAGGCGCAACTCCGGGATGTCTTCGGGCTGTCGGAGGCGGAGGCGTGGCGGGGGATGGCGCTGACCTCGATGATCGGGGTCAATGATGTGAAGGGGGAGACGTTCACGCTGGAGGACGCGGAGCAGGTGCGGGGCTTCGCGGAGGAGAAGGGGGTGGCGTGGGTGTCGATGTGGTCGACGTTCCGGGATCGGGCGTGTGAGTCCGGGGCGGAGGACGCGTTGACCGAGTGCAGTGGGGTGGAGCAGGAGGAGGGGGCGTTCGGGGAGGCGCTGGCGGGGTGAGCCAGGGGCGCTCCTAGCGACGTCTGTGGACCAGACGCCCGGCGCACACCGTGGCGATGCATGCGCCGGTGTCGTCGAGTACCGCCAGATCCGCGCGGCCCGTCTCGGTGATCTCGACGGGCCGTGAACTCGGAAGGACACGCACCTCGTTGCGCTCGGCCGCGGCGCGGAGGTCGGGGGTGTCGATGTGTTCGGCGAGCATCGCCACCGCCCCCAGTTTCAGGATGGCGTGGACGCGTTCCCGCGGGCTCGGAGCCTCCGGGAGCGGGCCCTCGTGGAGGCGGCCGGGGCCCAGGGTGCCCGGCCAGTGGCGTACCCGTGCCCCGGGGAAACGGGACCGCAGCTCCTCCAGGGGGCCCACGGCGGCGATGCGGGCGCCCTCGACGGCGACGGCGGTGTCCTTCACCGGCTCGGCGTCCCAGTGGATGCGGACGTTGTCCGCCGCGTGAATCGTCAGCACGGCCGCGTCAGTTGGAGGCGAGGAGCTTCAGTTCGGGGTGGGCCGTGCCGCCCTCGATGGCCGTGGACGAGATGTGGGAGACCACGCGGTCGTCAACCGGGTCGTTCGCCGGGTCGTCGTGCACGACCAGGTGCTCGTACGTCGTCGAGCGCTGGGCGGGGACCCGGTCGGCCTTGCGGATCAGGTCGATGATCTCCAGGCGGTTGGAGCGGTGCTTCGCGCCGGCGGAGGAGACCACGTTCTCCTCCAGCATGATCGAGCCCAGGTCGTCCGCGCCGTAGTGCAGGGACAGCTGGCCGACCTCCTTGCCCGTGGTCAGCCACGAGCCCTGGATGTGGGCCACGTTGTCGAGGAACAGGCGGGCGATGGCGATCATCCGCAGGTACTCGAAGAGGGTGGCCTGGGTGCGGCCCTTCAGGTGGTTGTTCTCGGGCTGGTAGGTGTACGGGATGAACGCCCGGAAGCCGCCCGTGCGGTCCTGGACGTCCCGGATCATCCGCAGGTGCTCGATGCGCTCGGCGTTGGTCTCGCCGGTGCCCATCAGCATGGTGGACGTGGACTCCACGCCCAGTTTGTGGGCGATCTCCATGATCTCCAGCCAGCGCTCGCCGGACTCCTTCAGCGGGGCGATGGCCTTGCGGGGGCGGGCGGGGAGGAGTTCCGCGCCGGCGCCCGCGAAGGAGTCGAGGCCGGCGGCGTGGATGCGCCGGATCGCCTCCTCGACGGACACCTTCGAGATCCGCGCCATGTGCTCGACCTCGCTCGCCCCCAGGCTGTGGATGACGAGCTGCGGGAACTCCTTCTTGATCGCCGCGAAGTGCTTCTCGTAGTACTCCACGCCGTAGTCGGGGTGGTGGCCGCCCTGGAACATGATCTGCGTGCCGCCCAGCTCGACCGTCTCCGCGCAGCGGCGCAGGATGTCGTCGAGGTCGCGGGTCCAGCCCTTCGCGGTGTCCTTCGGGGCGGCGTAGAAGGCGCAGAACTTGCAGGCGGTGACGCAGACGTTCGTGTAGTTGATGTTCCGCTCGATGATGTACGTCGCGATGTGCTCCGTACCGGCGTACCGGCGCCTGCGGACGGCGTCAGCGGCGGCGCCGAGCGCGTGCAGCGGGGCGTCGCGGTAGAGGTCGAGCGCCTCTTCGGGGGTGATCCGCCCACCGGCGGCTGCGCGGTCGAGGATGGGCTGAAGGTCGGCCTTCTCGGTCACCGGGCGTCCCTTTCGTAAGGGTTGTGGACGGACTTCCTCAGCGTACGCCAGGGGGTTGACGGGGCCGACGTCAGGCCGTGTACGCGCCGACCAGCAGCCCGGCCAATGTGCCGGTGATCAGGAACGGCCCGAACGGGATCGCCGTCTTGCGTCCCGCCCTCCGGGCGACGACCAGCGCACCGCCGTACAGCGCCCCGGACAGGAACCCGGCGAGGGTGCCGAGCAGCACGGTGGGCCAGCCGTACCAGCCGAGGACGGCGCCCGCGCCGAGGGCGAGTTTCACATCGCCGAAGCCCATGCCGCCCGGGTTGATGAGGAACAGCACGAAGTAGCCGGCGCCGAGCGCGAGCGCGCCCAGCAGGGCGGTGGTCCACTCCCCCGCGTGCTCGGGGAAGAGAGCGGTCAGGCCGAGGAGGGTGAGCGCGGCGGCGGCGAAGGGAAGGGTGAGGGGGTCGGGCAGGCGCTGCACCCGGAAGTCGACGATCGCGAGCAGGACGCCGACGGGGGCGAGCAGGAGCCAGACGGCCAGTTCGGGGCGGGTTCCGGTGGCGGCGGCGAGGGCGGCGCAGACGAGGGGGGTGATGAGGAGCGCGGGGGCGATGGGGCCGTAGGAGGCTTGGGCTCCCTCGCAGTGCGCGCAGTGTGCCCGCCCGAGCCATCCCCGTACCGGGTGTCCCGCCGGGCAGGCCGTCCGCCACTCCTCGCCCGACGGGGCGGAGAAGCGGTAGGCCGCGCGGGGCAGCAGCGCGCCGGCCGCCGCGCCCCACAGCGCGGCGGCGAGCACGAGCAGGCCAATGGTCATCCGTTCATCCCACGGCCGCGACCGCGTCGCGCCAG
>NZ_JAOCQE010000408.1 GCF_025290915.1 Streptomyces sp. 15-116A
CGCGCACGCGGCGATCGTCGCCGCCGGAGCACTCGCCCGGCCCCCGCAGTGCGGCCGGCACCTGTATGTCGACCTCGCCCCGCTGGCCCCCGCGCTCTCCGCGCGGGGCGTCGGCGACGCCCAGGAGCTCGAGGACCTCCTCACCGGCCTGCTGGGCATGCCCGCGCCGGGCGGCCACCGCTTCGGCGACGATCTCGAGGCCCCGCGCGTGCGGCTGTCCACCGCCCCCCTGCTGGGCGACACGGCCGAGCGCCGCGAAGAATGTCTGCGCTCACCCGCGCCGTTGGAACTGCCACAGGTGCAACGCGCGTTGAACCACCTGCAGTCGGTGTTCGACCAGCTTTCGTGACGACGCTCAGCGATGGGAGCCTCCTCGATGACGCAGCAGTCCGAGTCGGCCACGACCACGACGACCACGCCGGAAGCCGACGACCCTGCCTCCCTCTCACCCCGGGCGGAGTCCGCCCTGTCACCGTCGTCCGCCGCGCCCCCGTACCCGCCGCTCGCCGAACCCCGTCCGCTCGCCGAGCGGCGCGTGTGGCCGCGCACCTTCCACGACCGGCTCACCGCCCCGCTGCCCGGCCTCAAGGCGTTCGCCCGCTTCGCCCGCGAGGGGGCTGTGCGGCCGGGGCCCGAGGGGCTCGCGGACATCCACCGGCTGCCGTACGCGCCCGGGCCGCTGCCGCGTGTCGACGCCCGGGGCCTCGCGGTCACCTGGGCGGGACACGCCAGCTGGGTGCTGCGGATCGGGGGGCTGACCGTCCTCACCGACCCGGTGTGGTCCCGGCGGATCCTCGGCACCCCGGCCCGCATCACGCCGGTCGGGGTGGACTGGGAGGCGCTGCCCCGTGTCGACGCGGTCGTCATCAGTCACAACCACTACGACCACCTGGACGCCCCTACGCTGCGGCGGCTGCCGCGGCACACGCCCGTGTTCGTGCCGGCCGGGCTGGCCCGGTGGTTCCATCGCCGTCGCTTCACGCGGGTCACCGAGCTGGACTGGTGGGAGGCGGCCGAACTGGAGGGTGTGCGGTTCGATTTCGTGCCGGCGCATCACTGGTCCAAGCGGAGTCTCACCGACACCTGCCGGTCACTGTGGGGTGGCTGGGTGATGACCGCGCCGGACGGGCGGCGGGTGCACTTCGCCGGTGACACGGGGTATGGGCACTGGTTCTCTCGTATCGGGCGGCGTTATCCCGGTATCGATCTGACGTTGCTGCCCATTGGTGCGTACGACCCCCGGTGGTGGCTCAGGGACGTGCACTGTGATCCGGAGGAGGCGGTGCGGGCCTTTCTGGATCTGGGGGCGCGGCATATGGCGCCTATGCATTGGGGCACGTTCATTTTGTCTGCGGAGCCGGTGTTGGAGCCTGTCGTGCGGGTCCGGGAGGCTTGGGCTGCGGCTGGATTGCCCCGTGAGCATCTTTGGGATCTGCCGGTGGGGGGATCGCGCGTGCTGGAGTGAGTGCGGGGGATTCGCGTGTGGGTGCCGGGGGTGGTCGGTTCTGCGCGGCACCGTCGTGGCTGGTCGCGCAGTTCCCCGCGCCCCTTTGGGGCGCGTTCGTGTCAGCGGGGTTTCAAGCGGCGCCATGCGCTCGGGGCCGCGCTGATCAGCAAGGTCAGGGCTACCGCTGCCGCTACGCCCTCCCACGGTTCCGCGAAGAGGGAGCCGCCCAGGACGCCGATCAGTTGGTACGTCGCCGTCCAGGCGAGGCAGGCCGGGAGGTTGCCGTGGATGAAGCGGCGTAGCGGCCACTTGGCGAGGAGGCAGGCCAGCATCACGGGGAGGCGGCCCGCCGGCATCAGGCGGGACAGGACCAGGACCGCCACCCCGTGATCCGCCAGCTTCGCCTGGGCCTGCGCCAGCCGGTCCTCCGGGGCGCGCGCCCGGATCGCCTCCAGCCAGCGCGAGCCGTTCTTCGACCGCATGCCGCGCCGGCCCAGCCAGTACAGCGCCACGTCCCCGAGGAACGCGGCCAGGGACGCCGTCACGAACACCAGCGCCATCGAGAACGGTGCCGCCTGATGGACCGCCACCACGGCCGCCGAACTCACCAGCGCCCCCGTCGGCACGACCGGCACCAGCGCCCCGATCAGCACCAGCAGGAACAGCGACGGATACCCGATCGCCTGCTGCGTGGACTCCGGTGCCACGGTCGCCGGCGTGACCGCCAGCACGGCGGGCAGGATCACCGGGCGACCTCCAGGCGCACACTCTCGCCGTGCCCGAGCCGGTGCACCGCGGCGGCGGGCGCGTGCTCGGCCGCGAGGCGTACGAACTCGTCGCCCGGCGCGTGGAACTCGTGCGGGCGCACGGCGTCCATGCCGATCGGCCAGTACGTGCCGTAGTGCACCGGCACCGCGCTGGGCGCCCCCAGCAGCGCCAGCGCCTCGGCCGCGCGCCGCGCGTCCAGGTGCCCGTCGCCGAGATACGGCCCCCAGCCGCCCACCGGCAGCAGCGCCACGTCGACCGGCCCGACCTCCTTGGCCATCGTGTCGAACAGGCCCGTGTCACCGGCGAAGTACGTGCGTGCCTCGCCCTCGACCACGTAGCCGAGGGCGGGGGAGCGGTGCGGTCCGAGCGGCAGCCGCCGCCCGTCGTGCCGCGCGGGCACGGCCCGTACGACCACGTGCCCGACCTCCGTGACGTCGCCCGGCGCCACCTCGCTGACCCGCAGATGCGTGAGCCGGCGCAGTCCCGGCACGGCACGGGGTGCGCCCCGGGGCACGAGCAGGCGCGTGCCCGGGGCGAGCCGGGCCAGGGAGGCCAGATGCAGATGGTCGGCGTGCAGATGGGAGACCAGCGCCACGTCCGCGTAGCGGGCGTCCGGCGGGGGCAGCGCACCGCGCCGGCGCCGCAGATGGGCCAGCCGGCGGGCGAACAGGGGATCGGTGAGCACGCGCGTGTGCGAATCCTCCACCGTGCACGTGGCGTGACCCCACCAGGTGATCTCCACCGGCACCTCTTCGCCTCCTTCACGCGACTCCCCGAAGCCTACGGGCAGGAGTAGGGTCGGCGGCGAAAACCGGAGGTGAGGGGGCGCCATGGGGCCGGTGCGGGTGACGGCGATCGCGAGTCTGACGCCGCTGGAGCAACTGGACGCCGATCCCTTCCTCGTGGACTCCCGCAGCCAGCACGCCATGTGCGCCCGCTGGGCCGCGGAGCACGGCTACGTGGTGACGCGGGAACTCCTCGTCCGGGGGCTGCGTCCCGACCACGGCGCCCTGTGGGAGGGCGTGCGCCCCGGCGCCGATCTGTTCGTCGCCCCGAGCCGCCGGGTGCTGGAGAGCGCCCTGTCCTCCGTCGAGGAGTTCACCGCGGAGTGCGCCCGGCGTGGGGTGCGCGTGGAGACCGTGGGCCGTGCCGAGCCGTCGTACGACGCCGCGATGAAGGCCTGCGTGCACCGGCGGCTGTCCCTGCCGACGGCGGGCTACGACGGCCGCTGACCGGCCGCGCACGGGGGAGGGCCGGTCGGGGACGAACCGGCACGTCCGGCCGTTGTGACAAGGTGAGTGGGGTGGTGCCCGCAGGGACGGCGGGCCGGGACGTGAGGTGTGCGGGCGTGGGTGGCGGGCGGTGGCGGCGGATCGCCAGTCAGATCGGGCGGAGCATCGCCGTGTGGGCGGTCTCCACGCTCACCATGCTGCTGCTCGCCGGGATCCTGCCCGACTTCCGGCTGCGCTCGGCGGACGGCGACAGCGCCACCGACATCGCGGTCACCGCCGCGCTCGGCGCGGGCGCCTTCGGTCTGCTGTCCGCGCTGGTGTGGCCGCTGCTGGTGCGCCTGCTGCTGCTCGTGCCGGCGCTGGTCCTCGGGCTGCTGGTGTTCTTCCTCAACGGTGCCCTGCTGTGGCTGGCGCTGCGCGTCAACCCCGCCGAACGCGGCGATGCCGCACCGGAGACCGCCGTCGTGGTCGCCGCCGTGATGTCGGCGGTCGCCTCCGCCACCGGCGCCGCCCTCGCCGTCCGCGACGACGACGCCTACCGGCGCCGCCTGTACCGGCTCGCCGACCGAAGACGCCGCTCCACCCCGCCCTGCCCGGCCACGCCCGGCACCGTCTTCCTGCAACTCGACGGCGTCGGCCACGACGTGCTGCTGGACGCCGTCGGCAAGGGCCTGATGCCCACCGTCGCCCGCTGGCTCGGCACGGGCACGGGCCCCGGCGCGGGCACGGGAACCCGCCCTGGCTCAGCCACCGGCCC
>NZ_JAOCQE010000409.1 GCF_025290915.1 Streptomyces sp. 15-116A
CACCCCCGTCGTCTTCGTCCACGGCTACACCGGCAGCGCGTCCAACTGGACGACCGCGATGAGCGTCTTCCGGCTGAACGGCTGGTCGAGTTCCCACCTGTTCGCCTACGAGTACGACTCCTACGGCAACAACATCACCAACGCGCAGGGCCTCGCCCGCTTCGTCGACACCGTGAAGGCGCGCACCGGCGCGAGCAAGGTCGCGATCGTCAACCACTCGATGGGCGGCCTGGTCAGCCAGTACTACCTCAAGGTGCTCGGCGGGCACAGCAACGTCAGCCACCTCGCCTCGATCGCCGGCGCGAACCACGGCACCACCTACGCCGCCGCCTGCCTGATCTACACGACCTGTCAGCAGATGTACCCCGGCTCGTCGTTCATCGCCCAGATCACCGCGGGCGACGAGACACCGGGCAGCACCGAGTACGCCACCTGGTACTCGGCCTGCGACGGCATCATCATCCCGTACACCAGCACCCGGCTGAGCGGCGCGGACAACAACAACGTCCTCTGCCAGACCCACATCGGCTTCCTCGCCGACACGGCCGTCCTCGGGCAGATCGCCCGCTTCATCGCGTCCTGACCCGGCAGCCGGGACCGCGCGTCCCTCCGTCGGCCCCGGTCCGCTCGTCCGGGCCCGGCGGGTGGGTGAGAGTGGCGGCATGTCGCGGGGTGACGGGTCATGACGCATCCGGGCACCCTTGTGCTGATCATGGCTGCGGCCGTGCTCGCGCCGCTGCTGGTGTTCGCCGCCGGGCGGCGGGTGCGGGTGCCGCTGGTCATCTTCGAGCTGGTGCTCGGGATTCTCATCGGTCCTGACGTGCTCGGCTGGGCGCACCCCGACGAGGTGACCGACACGCTCGCCGACCTCGGGCTGTCGATGCTGATCTTCCTCGCCGGTTACGAGATCGAGTTCGCGGCGGTACGCGGCGACACCCTGCGCCGCTCGCTGTGGTCGTGGCTGGTCTCGCTGGGCCTGGGCATCGGGCTGGCGTTCCTGATCAGCGGCGGGGACATGTTCGAGGCGTTCGTCATCGGTACGGCGCTGACCAGTACCGCGCTCGGCACGGTCCTGCCGATGCTGCGGGACAGCGGGGAGCTGAAGGGCCGCTTCGGGACGGTGATGTCCGCGTTCGGAGCGGTCGGCGAGTTCGGTCCCGTCGTCGCCATGGCGCTGCTGCTCAGCGGGCGCCGGCCGGCCGAGTCGGCGGCGCTGCTGGTGGCGTTCGGGGTGATCACGGGCCTCGCGGTGGCGTGGGCGCTGCGGCCCCGGCCGCCGTGGTTCGGGCGGCTGACCGAGCGGACCCTGCACAGCAGCGCCCAGTTCGCGGTCCGGTTCGTGATGCTGCTGCTGGCCTGCATGCTGGGCCTGGCCGAGGCGTTCGGGCTGGATGTGCTGCTCGGCGCGTTCGCCGCCGGCGTCCTCACCCGGATCATCCTGCACCGGGCGGTGCCCGCCGCGAGCGGGGAGGTGCTGGGCAAGGTGGAGGCCATGGGGTTCGGCTTCCTGGTGCCCCTGTTCTACGTCGTGACCGGCATCGAGTTCGATCTGGACGCGCTGCTCCACGACCCGGTGGCGCTGCTGCTGGTGCCGGTGTTCCTGCTGCTGGTCCTGCTGGTGCGGGGCGGGCCGGTGTTCCTGCTCGCGCCGAGGGACCTGGGCCGCCGGGACCGTGCCGCCCTCGCGTTGTTCGCCTCGACGTGCCTTCCGCTCGTCGTCGCGATCACCACCATCGGCGTGGACCAGGAGCTGCTCGGTTCCGACGAGGCCGCGTCGCTGGTGGGCGCCGCGATGATCTCCGTACTGGTGCTGCCGCTGCTGGCGATGCGGCTGCGGGCGGCGGACCGCGGGGCGGCACGGGCCCGGCCCGCCCGGGAGTCGGTGGACGACTCGGAGACGTGGTGAGGGGCGCGGGGCTTTTGGTGACCCGCGCCCGGCGTCTCACTCCGCGAAGACCTCGCGCAGCTTGGTATACGTCATGCCGCGGCGCCCAGCGGTTCCGCCCGCTCGGCGTCGTTCAGGGACTGGATGAGAAAGGAGCGGGCGCGGGCGACGCGGGAGCGGACCGTGCCGACCGGGCAGTCGCTGAGTTCGGCCGCCTCCGCGTACGGCAGTCCGACGAGCTGGGTGAGCACGAACGCCTCGCGGCGGTCCTCGGGCAGCGCCCGCAGCAGTTCGGCGAGGGCGATGCCGTCGTCGAAGCCGGGGAGGCCGCGGGGCTGGGTGCGCTCGGCGGCGCTCTGCCAGTCGTCGGTGTCGGCCGGCCGCGGCCGGGCGGTGGTCCGCCGGTGGCTGTCGATCACCGCGCGGCGGGCTATGGCCAGCAGCCAGGTACGGGCCGAGGAACGGCCCTCGAAGCGGTGCAGGCTGCCCAGGGCGCGCAGGAAGGTGTCCTGCGCGAGGTCGTCGGCGGCCTGCGGGTCGGCGCTGAGATACGTGACGTAGTGGCGTACGTCCCGCTGCAGGGCGCGTACGAACTGCTCGACGGCCGCCGGGTCGCCGGCGCGGGCGGCGAGTGCCAGGGCCGTGGCCGCCTCGTCGGCGGAGGTCTTCTCGTCGTGCGTTCTCGTGGGTTCGGCAGACAGGGCAGGAGGGAGCACCTGGTGTCCTTCTCGGGAGTCCGGACGTCCGGGCATGCGGACGGGCCGCGCGGGGCGCGGCGGATCCGGCGATGGTCAGAGAGTGGCGGGCGTATGCGGGTACGGCTGCACACGCCCGTGGCCCGAGCCGCGTCCGGGCGCGAGGACGCACGGACGACTCGGGGAACCGGCTGTCTCAGAGAGCTCGGAGAGTTCGGAGAGTTCGGCGAGCTCCGGGAACAGCGGTCCCCGCGGGCGGGCCCCGAGAAGTGAGGGTGTGGACGAGGAGGAGCCGACGCGGCGCCCGGGTCGTATGACTCCGGCGGACGCGGAGGCGAGGGCGTGGTGCGGGCAGGGCGAGGAGCAGCCGCAGCGGGGCTGCCAGCCGGGCGGCGACGGCCCGCAGGATGCGGAAGGCCGCGCGTTCGCCGTACGCGAGCCACAGTCCGCACAGCAGCGCGGCCAGCAGGTGCGCGGCGAGCATGCCCGTGGAGGACATCCCGGCCGTGGCGTGCTCCCCGCCCGGCATGGGCTGGGGGGCGGAGCCGGTGGCGGTCATGGAGTGCATGGCATGACCCATGTGCGCCATGTGATGCGCAGGGCCCGCCGCGGACGTGCCGTCACCCGTGCCGCCGCCCAGGGACACCGTCGCCGGCGTCAGCTCCTGCGCGTACGAGAACCACAGGTGCAGGGCCGTCTGTACGGTCACCACGGCGGCGGAGACGGGAAACAGTCCGCGTTCCCGGTCGGCGAGGCACCAGGCCGCGCTGCCGGTCGCCGCGGTCGCCGCGCCCAGCGCCCACCAGGGGACGGGCGTGCCCGACATGAGGATGTGCCCCAGGGCGGCGAGCAGCACACAGACGGCCGCGAACACCGCGGCGCGTGTCGTGCGCACACCCCACCCAGGACTCATGGCGGCTCATCCTCGCATCCTCGGCCCCGCCCTCATCAGGGGGTACGCGAACGTCCCCCGCCGGGCACTCAGTACTCTCCCGGTGATTCACGTCACAGTAAAGACCCGGTGTGCGGGTGGAGTTGGGCTGCCGGGTGTGTGGTGGTGCGGTGCGGTGCGGTCAGAAGCCGAACACCTGGGTCCACGTCCAGTCGTTCGTCGTGACGCCGACGCCCATCGTCTTGAGGTCGCAGTTGAGGATGTTGGCGCGGTGGCCGGGGGAGTTCATCCAGGCGTCCATGACCGACGCGGCGGAGCTCTGGCCGCGGGCTATGTTCTCGGCGCCGGGGCTCGGGTAGCCCTGGGCCTTGGCCCGGTCGGCGAAGGAGCGGCCGTCCTGGCTGGTGTGGTCGAAGTAGTCGTTGGCCGACATGTCCTCGCTGTGCAGCTGGGCGGCCCTGGCCAGGCGGTTGTCGGCGGTCACCGGCCCGCAACCGGCCTTGCTGCGCTCGGCGTTGGTGAGCGCCAGGACCTGCGCGGCGGGCGTACCGGCGGGGGCGGCCTGCGGGGCGGACGGCGGCTTCTGCTGCGGCGCCTTGGACTTGGTGCGTTCGGGTGAGGCTGGGGGTGTGGAGGGGGTCTTCATCGCGGTGGCGAAGCCCGTGCCCTCCTCGCCGATCATGCGGTCGGCGGGGATGCGGA
>NZ_JAOCQE010000041.1 GCF_025290915.1 Streptomyces sp. 15-116A
CGCGGTCGCTCGGCTCGGCCGGCCCGTGCCGGGCGTTCGAGCCCTCGTCGTACGCGTCCATGGCGCCCCGTTCCACCTTCTCGTTCCCTCGCCGCCACCGCCCGGCGGCCGCGGGGGCGTCGCGGAGGCGTCGCTTCCGCTGTGCGCCGCTCCATCGCCGCGCACCGCTCCACCGCGTCGCACGGCACGGTACTCAGCGCAGGCCGCCCGGGCCCAGTCCGGCGGCCGGTCCGTGCCGTGGCCGTGACCACATCGCAGCGCGCCACGGGCCGTACTCGCGTCGCGCCCGCTCCCGCCGCTTCGCCCACAGGCAGCCCCCGCAGGTTATCCACAAGCGGTTGACACCGTGCGGCCCCCGTCTCACCATGGAATCGCACGAACCGAACGATCGGTCGGGAGCGTGCTCCGAGAAGAACCCAGGTCGAGGGGGACCTCATGGCGACAGCAGCCGCCCGCGAGACGGCCCGCAGCCAGGCGTACGACGCACCGGAAGGCGCCGGCGACATCACCGCCGAGTACCAGCGCGCCTTCGACGCGGCCGTCGCCGCCGACGAGCGGATCGAGCCGCGCGACTGGATGCCGGACGCCTACCGGGCCACGCTCGTGCGGCAGATCGCGCAGCACGCCCACTCCGAGATCATCGGCATGCAGCCCGAGGCCAACTGGATCACCCGCGCGCCCTCGCTGCGCCGCAAGGCGATCCTCATGGCCAAGGTGCAGGACGAGGCCGGCCACGGCCTGTATCTGTACAGCGCCGCCGAAACCCTCGGCACCAGCCGCGACGAGCTGCTCGACAAGCTCCACGCCGGCCGCCAGAAGTACTCCTCGATCTTCAACTACCCGACGCTGACCTGGGCGGACGTCGGCGCGATCGGCTGGCTCGTGGACGGCGCCGCGATCACCAACCAGGTCCCCCTGTGCCGCTGCTCCTACGGCCCGTACGCGCGCGCGATGGTCCGGATCTGCAAGGAGGAGTCCTTCCACCAGCGCCAGGGCTACGAGCTGCTGCTCGCCCTGAGCAAGGGCACTCCGGAGCAGCACGCGATGGCGCAGGACGCGGTCGACCGCTGGTGGTGGCCGTCGCTGATGATGTTCGGCCCGCCCGACGACGAGTCGCAGCACTCCGCCCAGTCGATGGCCTGGAAGATCAAGCGGCACTCCAACGACGAGCTGCGCCAGCGCTTCGTGGACATCTGCGTCCCCCAAGCCGAATCGCTCGGCCTCACGCTCCCCGACCCGGACCTGAAGTGGAACGAGGAGCGCGGGCACTACGACTCCGGCGCGATCGACTGGACGGAGTTCTGGGAGGTCCTCAAGGGCAACGGCCCCTGCAACGAGGAGCGGCTGACCCGGCGCAGGCAGGCCCACGAGGAAGGCGCCTGGGTCAGAGAGGCGGCAGCGGCATACGCGGCCAAGCACACCACCGCCCGGCCCGGCACGAGCACGAGCACGAGCACGAGCGGCGAGACAGGCATGAACGGCGAGACAGGAGCGACGCGAGCATGACCACCACCGACTGGCCCCTGTGGGAGGTCTTCGTGCGCTCGCGCCGGGGACTGTCCCACACCCACGCCGGCAGCCTGCACGCGCCGGACGCGGAGCTCGCCCTGCGCAACGCCCGCGATCTGTACACCCGGCGCGGTGAGGGCGTCTCCATCTGGGTCGTGCCGTCCTCCGCGATCACCGCCTCGTCGCCCGACGAGAAGGACCCGTTCTTCGAGCCGGCCGCCGACAAGCCCTACCGGCACCCGACGTTCTACGAGATCCCCGAGGGGGTGCAGCACCTGTGACGACGACTTCCGCCAAGGACACCGCCCTCACCCAGGCCGCCCTGGCGCTCGGCGACGACGCGCTGGTGCTCTCCCACCGCCTGGGCGAGTGGGCCGGGAACGCCCCCGTGCTGGAGGAGGAGGTTGCCCTCGCCAACATCGCGCTCGACCTGCTCGGCCAGGCCCGGGTGCTGCTGTCGATGGCCGGCGACGAGGACGAGCTGGCGTTCCTCCGCGAGGAGCGCGCGTTCCGCAACCTCCAGCTGGTGGAGCAGCCCAACGGCGACTTCGCCCACACCATCGCCCGCCAGCTGTACTTCTCCGTCTACCAGCACCTCCTCCACGCCGAACTGGCCGCCGGTGACGGCCCGTTCGCACCGCTGGCCGCGAAGGCCGTGAAGGAGGTCGACTACCACCGCGACCACGCCGAGCAGTGGACCCTGCGCCTCGGCGACGGCACCGAGGTCAGCCACGAGCGGATGCAGCGGGCCGTGAACGCGCTGTGGCGGTTCACCGGCGAGATGTTCCAGCCGGTCGAGGGCCTGGACGTCAACTGGCAGGTGCTGGAGTCGGCCTGGCTGGAGCGCGTCGAGGACGTCCTGCGCCGGGCCACGCTCTCGGTGCCCGAAGGACCGCGCACGGGCGCATGGTCGGCCGGTGCGGGCCGTCAGGGCCTGCACACCGAGCCGTTCGGCCGCATGCTCGCCGAGATGCAGCACCTGCACCGCAGCCACCCGGGGACGACATGGTGACCACCACCCCGCTGGAGGCGGAACTTCTCGAACTCGCCGGTTCCGTGCCCGACCCCGAACTGCCCGTGCTGACCCTGCGCGAACTGGGCGTCGTCCGCGCGGTGCACGCCCGCGGGGCGGACGCCGTCGAGGTCGAACTGACGCCGACCTACACCGGCTGCCCGGCCATCGAGGCGATGTCCCTCGACATAGAGCGCGTGCTGCGCGAGCACGGAGTGCGCGAGGTCACCGTGCGCACAGTGCTGGCGCCCGCCTGGTCCACCGACGACATCACCGACGAAGGCCGCCGCAAACTGCGGGAGTTCGGCATCGCCCCGCCGCGCGTGCGGTCGGCCTCCGGGCCGGTCACCGTCGCCCTCGGACCGACGCGCACGCGGGACGACGCCCGGCCGGACGGCACGCCGAGCGGCGCTCCCGACGGCACCCCGGGCGGCGCTCCGGACGGCACCGACGCCCTGGAGGCCATCCGCTGCCCGCACTGCGGCTCCGCCGACACCGAGCTGCTCAGCCGTTTCTCGTCCACCGCGTGCAAGGCGCTGCGCCGCTGCCTGGCCTGCCGTGAACCGTTCGACCACTTCAAGGAGTTGTGATGGCCCGCTTCCACCGGCTCCGGGTGGCCGCGGTCGACCGGCTCACCGACGACTCCGTCGCCCTCACCCTCGCCGTCCCGCCGGACCTGCGCGAGGAGTACCGGTACGCCCCCGGCCAGCACCTCGCCCTGCGGCGCACGGTCGACGGCGAGGAGATACGGCGCACCTACTCCATCTGCTCCCCCGCACCCGACGGCGAGGGACCGAGCACGCTGCGCGTGGGCGTGCGGCTGGTCGAGGGCGGCGCCTTCTCCACCTACGCACTGAAGGAGATCAACCTCGGCGACGAGCTGGAGGTCATGACCCCGGCCGGCCGTTTCACGCTCCAGCCGGCGCCCGGCCAGTACGCCGCGATCGTCGGCGGGAGCGGCATCACCCCGGTGCTGTCCATCGTCTCGACCCTGCTCGCGCGGGAGCCCCGGGCGCGGTTCTGCCTGATACGCAGCGACCGCACCGCCGCCTCCACGATGTTCCTGGAGGAGGTCGCCGACCTGAAGGACCGCTACCCCGACCGGTTCCAGCTGGTGACGGTGCTCTCCCGGGAGGAGCAGCAGGCGGGGCTGCCGTCCGGGCGGCTCGACCAGGAGCGGCTGACCGGCCTGCTGCCGGCGCTGCTGCCGGTCGGGCAGGTGGACGGCTGGTTCCTGTGCGGGCCGTACGGGCTGGTCGAGGGCGCCGAGCGGACCCTGCGGGGCCTGGGTGTCCCCCGCTCCCGCATCCACGAGGAGATCTTCCACGTCGACGCGAGCCCCGCTCCCGCGGGCGCGGCGACGGCCCCCGCGCACAGCACGGTCACCGCCCGGCTCGACGGACGCGGCGGCACCTGGCCCGTCCAGGACGGCGAGTCCCTGCTGGACACGGTGCTGCGCAACCGCCCCGACGCCCCTTACGCCTGCAAGGGCGGGGTGTGCGGGACCTGCCGCGCCTTCCTGGTCTCCGGCGAGGTGCGGATGGACCGCAACTTCGCGCTGGAGGCGGAGGAGACCGAGGCGGGCTATGTCCTGGCCTGTCAGTCGCATCCGGTGACGGAAAGGGTGGAGCTGGACTTCGACCGGTAGGGACAGCTCACTTCTGTTCTTCTGCAACCTGTTCTATCTTGACGCCCCGTCAGGTCAGCGTCGATCCGCGCACCTCCGGGCGCCGTGAGAGGACAGGACCGTGGACTTCACCTTCACCGAGGAGCAGCAGGCGGCGGCCGAGGCGGCACGGGGCGTGTTCGCCGGGGCCGTACCGGACGCGGTGCCCAGCCCCGCGCTCACCACGGGCGCCGTCGCCGACGGCTTCGACCGTGCGCTGTGGGCCCGGCTCGCCGAAGCCGACCTGCTCAGCCTGCTGCTCGACCCGGAACACGGCGGATCCGGCCTGGACGCGATCGCCCTGTGCCTGGTGCTGCGGGAGTCCGCCCAGGTGCTGGCACGGGTGCCTCTGCTGGAGAGCAGCGCCGCCGCGGCCGCCGTCCAGACCTTCGGCAGCCCCGAGGCCAGGTCCGCGCTGCTCGCCCGGGCGGGCCGGGGCGAGCTCGTGCTGACCGTCGCCGCGCACGGCCGCACCGGCCACGACCCCGCGGAACGCGCCGTGACCGCACGCCGGGACGGCACGTCATGGGTGCTGGACGGGGTGCAGACGGCCGTGCCGTGGGCGTACGACGCGGATGTCGTCGTCGTGCCCGCGCACACCGGCGCCGACCGGACCGTCCTCGCGCTGGTGCCCAGGGAGCGCGAAGGGGTCGTCCTCGCCGAGCAGTTCTCCACCAGCGGGGAGCGGCTGGGCGAGCTGCGGCTGAACTCCGTGCGTCTCGCCGGGCGGGACGTCGTCGACGCGGACGGCGCGTGGGAGTGGCTGCGGGATCTGCTGACCACCGGGACGTGTGCGCTGGCGCTCGGGCTCGGTGAGCGGGTGCTGCGGATGACGAGTGAGTACACCGGCAAGCGTGAGCAGTTCGGCCATCCCCTCGCCAGCTTCCAGGCCGTGGCGATGCAGGCCGCCGACCGCTTCGTCGACCTGCGCGCCATGGAAGTCACCCTGTGGCAGGCCGCCTGGCGGATCGCCTCCGGGGCGCCGGGCGCCCTGCCCGCCGCCGGGGACGTCGCCGTCGCCAAGATCTGGGCGGCGGAGGGGGTACGCAGGGTGGTGCAGACCGCGCAGCATCTGCACGGCGGCTTCGGCGCCGACGTGGACTACCCGCTGCACCGGTACCACGCGTGGGCCAAGCACCTAGAACTCTCGCTCGGCCCGGCGGCGGCCCACGAGGAAGCCCTCGGAGACCTGCTGGCGTCACACCCGCCGACGTGAGGTCCTTCGGCGAGACCAGCAGGGGTGCGGGGCGGGTCCCAGGATGCCCGGTCGGGCTAGAGCACGTAGCCCGGCTGTCCGTCGTCGGTGACGACCGGGCGGCCCGCGGACTCCCACACCTGCATCCCGCCGCCCACGTTCACGGCGTCGATGCCCTGCTGCACCAGATACATCGTGACCTGCGCCGACCGTCCGCCGGAACGGCAGATCACATGCACGCGGCCGTCCTGCGGGGCGGCCTCGGTCAGCTCGCCGTAGCGGGCCACGAACTCGCTGATCGGGATGTGCAGCGCCCCGGCGGCGTGACCGGCCTTCCACTCGTCGTCCTCACGGACGTCCAGCAGGAAGTCGCCGTCCTTGAGGTCCGCGACCTCGACCGTGGGCACACCAGCTCCAAAACTCATGCTCCCGACGCTACCCGAAGAAGCACCGACGGAGCTCAGGCCAGCAGGGCCGCAAGCTCCGCCTCGCGCTCGGTGAGCTGGGCCCGCAGCTGCTCGGCGATCTCGTCGAGGAGGCCGTCGGGGTCGTCCGGGGCCAGCCGCAGCATGGAGCCGATGGCGCTCTCCTCCAGCTCCTTGGCCACCAGCGTGAGCAGCTCCTTGCGCTGGGAGAGCCATTCGAGGCGGGCGTAGAGCTCCTCTGCTGCGCTCGGGGCACGCCGCAGCTGCGGTCCGGCCGCCCACTCCTCGGCGAGTTCCCGCAGCTCGGCCTCGCTGCCGCGGGCGTAGGCGGCGTTGACGCGGGTGATGAACTCCTCGCGGCGGCTGCGCTCGGCGTCCTCCTGCGCCAGGTCCGGGTGGGCCTTGCGGGCGAGGTCGCGGTAGAGCTTGCGGGCCTCCTCGCTGGGCCGCACCCGCTGCGGAGGCTTCACCGGCCGCTCGGTGAGCATGGCGACGGCCTCCGGGAAGAGCCCCTCGCCGTCCATCCAGCCGTTCAGCAGCTCCTCGACACCGGGGATCGGCGTCAGCCGGGCACGGGCCTCCTCGGCGCGGCGGCGGTCCTCGGGGTCACCGCTGCGGTCGGCGCGGGCCTGGAGGATCCGGGCGTCCAGTTCCTCGAGGCGGGCGTACATCGGTCCGAGCTTCTGCTCGTGCAGCCGGGAGAAGTTCTCGACCTCGATACGGAAGGTCTCCACGGCGATCTCGAACTCGATCAGCGCCTGCTCGGCCGCCCGTACGGCCTGCTCCAGCCGCTCCTCGGCCCGCGGCGCACCCACGCCACCGGGCACCTGCTCCGCACCGGCATCGCTCTGCCGCCCACCTTCCGAGCTCATCACCCGCCCAGCGTAGGCCACACCCGGGCCCCACCTGCCAGCCCGTCTCCGGCGGCCTCCCCGCGTGACGCCCGCGGACCCGCCCACGGCCGCAGACTCGCCCGTGTGACGCCCGCGGACCCGCCCACGTGACGGCCGCAGACTCGCCCGTGTGACGGCCGGGGACGCCCGTGTGACGACGGGGGACTCGCCCGTGTGACAGCGGCCTCGCCTCCCGCGCGCCCCGCCGTCACACCCCCATCTCCGCCGCGATCCGCCCCGTCCGCACGGCCCTCACCAGATCCGCGTGGTCCGCCTCGGTGCGGTCGGCGTAGGCGAGGGCGAACGCGGCTGTCGCCGCGTCGAGTTCGTCGTTCTTGCCGCAGTAACCGGCGATCAGGCGCGGGTCGGCGCTGTGGGAGTGGGCGCGGGCCAGCAGGGCGCCGGTCATCCGGGCGTAGTCGTCTATCTGGTCGGCGGCCAGCGCCGCCGGGTCGACGCTGCCCTTGCGGTTGCGGAACTGGCGCACCTGGTAGGGCAGGCCCTCAACCGTCGTCCAGCCCAGCAGGCTGTCGCTGACGACCTGCATCCGTTTCTGGCCGAGGACCACCCGCCGGCCCTCGTGCTCCGTCCGCGGTACCTCGAACCCGGCCGTCGCCAGGTGCGGCACCAGCGCCGAGGGACGGGCCTCCTTCACCTGGAGCACCAGCGGCTCGCCCCGGTGGTCGAGGAGCAGCACGACGTACGAGCGCGTGCCCACACTGCCCGTGCCGACGACCCGGAACGCCACATCGTGCACCGCGTGCCGGGCCAGCAGCGGGTGGCGGTCCTCCGGCAGCGTGGTCAGGTACTGCTCCAGGGAGGCGGCCACCGCGGCCGCCTCGGCGTCCGGCACCCGGCGCAGGACCGGCGGCGCGTCGACGAAGCGCCGCCCGCCGTCCGCCGTCGCCTCGGTCGACTTGGCGGCGAACCGGCCGCTGGTGTTGGCGCGCGCCTTCTCCGAGACCCGCTCCAGCGTGCCGAGCAGATCATGGGCGTCCGTGTGAGAGACCAGCTCCTCGTCGGCGATGGCGTTCCACGCGTCCAGTGCCGGCAGCTTCGACAGCAGCCGCATCGTGCGGCGGTACGCGCCGGCCGTGTCGTGCGCCGCCTTGCGGCAGGTGTCCTCGTCGGCGCCCGCCTCCCGGCCCGCGAGCACCAGCGAGGTGGCGAGCCGCTTGAGGTCCCACTCCCAGGGGCCGGGCACCGTCTCGTCGAAGTCGTTCAGGTCGATGACCAGCCCGCCGCGCGCGTCGCCGTACAGGCCGAAGTTGGCCGCGTGGGCGTCACCGCATATCTGAGCGCTGATCCTGGTCATGGGCGTGCGGGCCAGGTCGTACGCCATGAGGCCGGCCGCTCCGCGCAGGAAGGCGAACGGCGTCGCCGCCATCCGGCCCACCCGGATCGGGGTGAGCTCGGGCAGCCGGCCGCGGCTGGACTCCTCCACGGCACTCACCGCGTCGGGACGGGAGGCGTCCAGGTCGAGGGTGGCGTGTGCGCTGCGCGGCACTGTCCGGCGCAGGGCCTTGCCCTCCTCCTTGGGCGACCACCCCTCGGCCGGCCACTCGGCAAACCCCGGCACACGCGGCAGCCGCCGCCCGCCCTCGCCCCGCCCGGCTCCGCCCTGCTTTCCCACAGCCCCCGCAGCACCCGTCCCGGCCACCCCGGCAACGACCTCGGTCACAGCAACCGCCTCCCCCGCACGCAGGCACATCCGCACTTCACCGCGAAGCGCCGAATTCTTCGATCGATGCCGACCGTACAACCGGCGACGGAACACCGTCAGACCCTGTGGACAACTCCACGCCTGTGGAAATCGTCGGCCACAGCGGGTGTTTCACGTGAAACGGGCCCGCTCACGCCCGCAGATACGCCAGCACCGCCAGCACCCGCCGATGCACATCATCCGCCGGCGGCAGATCCAGCTTGCTGAAGATGCTGCCGATGTGTTTGCCGACGGCAGCTTCCGACACCACCAGCTCACGGGCGATCGCGCCGTTGGACCGGCCCTCGGCGATCAGCGCCAGCACCTCCCGCTCACGCGGTGAGAGCCGCTCGAGCGGGTCCCGGCGCCGGCGCAGCAACTGCCGTACGACCTCGGGATCCACCACCGTGCCCCCGTCCGCGACCTCGCACAGGGCCCCCACGAACTCCTCGACCTGTCCGACCCGGTCCTTCAGCAGATACCCGATGCCCGTGCCGTCGCCGGAGTCCAGCAGATCAGCGGCGTAACGGCGCTGCACGTACTGGCTGAGCACCAGGACGGGCAGCGCGGGCCGTTCGGTGCGCAGCCGCACGGCCGCGTGCAGGCCCTCGTCCTGGAAGCCGGGCGGCATCCGCACGTCGGTCACCACCACGTCGGGTTCGTGCTCGGCGACCGCGGCCCGCAGCGCCTCCGCGTCCCCCACCGCCGCGACGACCTCGTGCCCGCATCGCTGGAGCAGGCCGATCAGCCCTTCCCGCAGCAGCACGCTGTCCTCGGCCAGCACGACCCGCAACGCCTTGCCGTCCCCCGGGGAACCCGACGACGCGTTCAGAGGCTTCGAGGAGTGGTGCCGGGAGTGCAGGGGCCGCAAGGAATCTCCACACGCAACAGGGTCGGTCCGCCCGCCGGACTGGACAGGGAGAGTCTGCCATCCAGCACGGCCACCCGGTCCGCGAGCCCGGTCAGTCCGCTGCCCGCCCCGGCACGGGCCCCGCCCCGCCCGTCGTCGCCTATCTCCAGGACCAGCCGCCCGTCGCGGTGCCCGCCGTTCACCCACGCGCGGCCCGCCCCGCTGTGCCGGGCGACGTTGGCGAGCGCCTCGCGCACCACGAAGTACGCGGCCGCCTCGACGGACGCCGGAAGCCGCTCGGGCAGGCCGAGTTCGACGTCGACGGGTACGGCGGACCGCTCGGCGGCATCGGCGACGGCGGCCTGAAGTCCGTAGTCGGCGAGGACCTGGGGATGGATGCCGTGGATGAGCTCACGCAGTTCCCCCAGCGCTCCCTCGGCCTCCCTGTGGGCCTTGGCGAGCTGGTCGGCGAGCGGGCCGGGCGGGGCGTCGAGGCGGGCCAGGCCGAGGGTCATCGTCAGGGCGACCAGGCGCTGCTGGGCCCCGTCGTGGAGATCACGCTCGATGCGGCGCCGTTCCGCCTCGAAGGCGTCCACCAGGCGCACCCGGGACCGGGTCAGTTCGGTGATGCGGGCGTCCGCGTCACCGTCGCCCGGAGCGAGCAGCAGCCGCGTCAGCCCCGCCCGCGCACCGGCCGCGACGCCCAGCAGATAGGCACCCAGGGCGAGCAGGACGAGCCCGAGGGCGGCCACGGCGAACGCGGCGGGCCAGTCGGTGACCGTCCACAGTTTGAGGACCTTGGCCTCCCGGCCGTCGCCCACCGTCGCCATCAGCAGCGGGGTCGCGGTCACCGCCACGGGGAACAGCAGGGCGACGGTGAGCGCGAGCGCGTCGACCGGCCACAGCAGAAACGCGAACAGCAGGGCATGGCCCAGCTCCCGCCAGGTGACCGGCTCCCGCAGCCGGGTGGTGAGCCAGACCCGCAGGCCCGGCCCGGGCGGCGGCTGATGTGGGTCGGACACCGGGTTCCGGTCGACCAGCCGCAGCCGCAGCCGCTCCAGCCGGGCCACCGGGATGCCCGCGAGGGCCGTGCCGAGCAGCAGCGGCAGCCCGACGAGGGCGAGCGCGAGCACCCCTCCCGCCGTCACCGAGACCACCAGGCACGCCAGCACGACCGCACCCGTCACCGCCCCGGTGAGCAGATAGCCGGCCGAGCGCCAGGGCCACGGCGACAGCGGATAGCCGGGGCGGGCCATGGCCTGCCAGGTGTTGCGTGGATGCATGCCGATCACCGTAGAAGCCCGCACCGGCCCGGGCCATCGGCCAGGACGGAGATCCGGGGGTAGGGCAGGCACTACCCCGCATGTCGCCCCTGCCGCACTGCGCTTCGGCCTCCTCGGACGGTTTCGTTGACCACCTCAATTCGTCATGGCGAGCAGGGGAGTCGGTCACATGGACGAGCGGACCACACGGAACGACCGGCACGGCGACGCGGTACGGCTGCGGGCGGTGAGCAGACGGTACGGCTCGGGCGCGGGCCTGGTGACCGCACTGGACGAGGTCTCGCTCGCCTTCCCGCACGGCAGCTTCACCGCCGTGATGGGACCCTCGGGCTCCGGAAAGTCGACGCTGCTGCACTGCGCGGCCGGGCTGGACCGGCCCACCTCGGGCTCGGTCACCGTCGGCGGCACCGAGCTGACCGGGCTCGGCGAGCGACGCCTGACACTGCTGCGGCGCGAGCGCATCGGCTTCGTCTTCCAGGCCTTCAACCTGCTTCCGGCGCTGACCGCCGAGCAGAACGTCGCCCTCCCGCTGCGCCTCGTCGGCCGCCGGGTGCGCGGGAGCGAGATCCGCGCGGCGCTGCTCCGGGTCGGCCTCGGCGACCGCGCCCGGCACCGGCCGGCCGAACTCTCCGGCGGCCAGCAGCAGCGAGTCGCCCTGGCCCGCGCCCTGATCACCCGCCCCGACGTGCTGTTCGCGGACGAGCCGACCGGGGCGCTGGACTCCCGCACCGGGCGCGAGGTGCTCACCCTGCTGCGCAGCATGGCCGACAACGAGTCCCAGACGGTCGTCATGGTCACCCACGACCCGATCGCCGCCGCCCACGCCGACCGCGTGATCTTCCTGGCCGACGGCCGGATCCAGGACGCACTGACCGCGCCGAGCGCGGACACGATCGCCGCCCACATGACGGGGCTGGAGACGACACCCCGCTGACAGTCCGCCGTCATGGCCCGAATACGCCACCGCACCGCCGTGCCCTGCCCCCTGCCCCCGCAAACTCCCCACCGCCAGGAGCCCACCCGTGCTGCCCCTCGCCCTGCACACCCTGCGTGCCCGCTGGACCACCTTCCTCGGCAGCTTCGTCGCCCTCTCGCTGGGCGTGGCACTGCTCACCGTGACCGGTCTCGTCCTCGCCGCCTCGCTCGACGCCCCCGAACGGCACCCGGAGCGCTTCGCCGCCGCCCCGGTCGTCGTCAAGGGACAGGACACCCTGCGCATCCCGACCCCGATCGGCGACCGCACCGAAAAGCTCGCCCACCCGCGCCCCGTCCCACCGGACGCCGTGGCGAAGCTGCGCACACTCGGCCGCGTCGTCGAGGACCGCTCCTTCGCCGTACGCGCCGAGGGCGGGCCCGCTCATCTCGTCGGCCACCCCTGGTCCACGGCCGCCTTCGCCCCGTACGCCCTCGCCACCGGCCGCGCTCCCCACGCCCCCGGCGAGGTCGTCGCCAGCGGCGACTGGGCGCAACCCGGTGAGCGGGTGCGCACGAACCACGGCACCGTACGAGTCGTGGGCACCGTGGCCGACCAGGGCTTCGAGAAGGCCCTGTTCTACACCGACACCCATGCCGCCCGGCTGTCCCCCACGAGCACGCAGCTGGTCGTCGACGCCGACCCCACCGCCGTACGGGAGGCGTTGCGCGGCGCGCCCGGAGTCCGGGTCCTGTCCGGAGACGCCCTGCGGTACGCCGACGCCGATCCGGAGCGGGACAGCGAAGCACTGACCGCGGTGAACGCCCTGTTCGGCACCGCTGGCGGCGTCAGTGCCTTCGTGTCGGTCTTCGTCGTCGCGTCGACGTTCGCCTTCGCGGTGGCCCAGCGGCGCCGGGAGTTCGGGCTGCTGCGTATCGCCGGGGCGACGCCGGGGCAGATCAGGCGGCTGGTGTTCGCCGAGGCCCTGCTGGTCGGTGCCGTCGCCTCCGCCGCGGGCTGCGCGCTCGGCGCGTACACCGCACCGCACCTGACGGCCCGGGTGGCCGACGCGGGCCTCGCGCCCCGGTGGTTCGCCCTGGGAGAGGCCACCTGGCCGTATCACGTGGCCTTCTGGACGGGCTTCCTCGTCACCCTGTGCGGTGTGACGGCGGCGTCCTGGCGTGCGGGCCGTACGAGTCCCGCCGAGGCGCTGCGCGAGGCGTCCGCCGACAGGGGCGCCGCCCTCACACGTGGCCGCCTGCTGACCGGTGCCGCCCTGCTGCTGACCGCCGCCGTCACCCTCGCCCTAGCCCTGCTCGACGACCCGGGTGACCTGCTGCACCGCAAGACGTATGTGAGCCGCCCCATGCTGCTGATCGGCGCGATGGCGCTGCTCGCGCCCCTGGTGGTGCGCCCGCTCACCCGGCTGCTCCTGTGGCTGCCCGCCCGGCTGCCCGGTGCGACCGGCCTGCTGGTCCGCGAGAACGCGGCCGCCGGGACGCGCCGTACGGCCGCGGTCGCGGCGCCCGTCCTGGTCACGGTCGCCCTCGCCGGTTCCCTGCTCGGCGCCACCGCCACCCTGAACGACGCGCGGACCGCCGAGATGCGCGCCCGCACGACCGCCGACTTCGTCGTCACTGCCCCGGCCGGCACGGGATTCGACGAACGGACCCTGGACCGGCTGCGCGCGGTGCCCGGCGCGCGGGTGTCCGCGAGCGCGCCGAGCGAGGTCTACGTCCTGGAGGACAACGTGGCCCTGATCGCCTCCGGGGCTCGCGCGGCCGACCCCGCGGCGCTGGCGGTCACCGCACGCCTGCCGCTCACGGCAGGCAAGCTGTCCGACCTCGACGACGACTCGATCATCGTCAACGAGGAGTGGGAGCGGCACGCGGTGGGGCAGCGGGTGCGGGTGTGGCTCGGCGACGGCACCGAGCGGACCCTGCGCATCGCGGCCGTGATGCCCACCGGCACCGGCGACAACGGCGTCTACGTCACCCCCGTCAACGCCCCGGGCGCCCGCCCCGACCGGGTGGACATCGCGCTGACCGACGGCGCCGACGCCCAGGAGGTGACCGCGGCCCTGCGCGAGGCGGTGCGCCCCTCGGGCGCCCGTCTCCTGCCCACCGACCGGTGGATCGAGGAGAACCGCCCCGGCACGGACCGCACCACCCGCCAGGGCCTGCTGCTGGTCCTCGGCATCGCCCTGCTCTACACGGGTGTCTCCCTGGCCAACACCATGGTCATGGCGACCTCCGACCGGCGCCGCGACCTCACGGCGCTGAGCCTGGCCGGGGCCACCCGCGCCCAGGTGCTGCGGCTGGTGGGCGCCGAGGCCCTCACGGTGGTCGCGGTCGGCGCGCTGCTGGGCCTGCTGGTCACCGCGCTCGACCTGGCCGGCGTACGCGCCGCGCTGGCCCTGCAGTCGGCCCCGGCCGCCCTCACCGTCCCCTGGCCGGCCCTCGCCACGGTCACCGCCGCCTGCGCCGCCCTGGCAGTGACGTTCTCGGTCGTCCCCGCCGCACTCGCCCTGCGCCGGGGCGTCCCCCACCCACCCAAACGATCATGAGACGTTCCTCACACGCCCCACGGCCGCACCGGCCCGGACACGCGAAACGGGCGGCATCCGAAGATGCCGCCCGTTCGACGATGTGCGCGAGGGGGGAGTTGAACCCCCACGCCCTTGCGGGCACTGGAACCTGAATCCAGCGCGTCTGCCTATTCCGCCACCCGCGCATTTGGGTGTGTGTCCTCGGGCTCCGTTCCTGTGGGGCTCGGCGCCTTCCGACACCCAGAACATTAGCACGCTGGCCGGGGTGGATTCACATCCCTTTCCCCGGCCCCCGGCCCCTACCGCCCCTGAGCAGCACCGCCGCGCACGGCCCCCGCCGGCCGGGGGCCGCACGGACGGACCCGCCGCCCGCCCGCGAGACCGCGCCAGGTCGCGGCGAGAACCACTTCACGTATCAACCTCGTACCGGTACCCCCCGTCTCCCCAGGAGCGGGCGGAGTCCACAGCCGGGTGCGGGACACTGGTTTGCGTCCCCCTCTACGATCCATGGCAGGACGACGCGCACGAAGCACGGCCCGCAGGAGTTCGAAGAGGAGCCCGGCAGGGAACTTCGTCAGGCGTCGACACCGGTCGGCCCGGGCGGACAGGGGGAACCAGCCGATCGACCGGCGCGTGGATACGATCAGTAAGCAGTACCAAGCAGTACCGGGTGAGCGGCGCACACAGCGGGTGCACGAAGCGGTGCACGAAAGCGGTGCACAACCGCGCGCACGGGGCAGTACACAGGACGGCAGCGACGGAGGAGGTGCCCCATGGGAGTCCTGAAGAAGTTCGAGCAGCGTCTCGAAGGTCTGGTCAACGGCACCTTCGCCAAGGTGTTCAAGTCCGAGGTGCAGCCCGTGGAGATCGCCGGCGCGCTTCAGCGCGAGTGCGACAACAACGCCACGATCTGGAACCGCGACCGCACCGTCGTGCCCAACGACTTCATCGTCGAACTGAGCACCCCCGACTTCGAGCGGCTCAGCCCCTACTCCGGCCAGCTCGGCGACGAGCTCGCCGGCATGGTCCGCGACTACGCCAAGCAGCAGCGCTACACCTTCATGGGCCCCATCAAGGTGCACCTGGAGAAGGCGGACGACCTCGACACCGGCCTGTACCGGGTGCGCAGCCGTACGCTCGCCTCCTCCAGCAGCCAGGCCGCCGCCGGAGCCCCGGCACCCGGCGGCTACGGCTACCCGCAGCCCGCCGGCGCCGGACGGCCCCCCGCCGCACCCGCGCCCGCCGGACGCACCCGCTACTGGATCGAGATCAACGGCACCCGCCACCAGATCTCCCGCGCGACCCTCGTGCTGGGCCGCAGCACCGACGCCGACGTGCGGATCGACGACCCCGGCGTGAGCCGCCGGCACTGCGAGATCCGCACCGGAACCCCCTCGACGATCCAGGACCTCGGATCGACGAACGGGATCGTGGTGGACGGACAGCACACCACCCGCGCTACGCTCCGCGACGGCTCGCGGATCGTCGTGGGCAGCACCACCGTTATCTATAGGCAAGCCGAAGGGTGAAGCGGGGGCAATGTCAGAGCTGACCCTCACGGTCATGCGGCTGGGATTCCTGGCCGTACTGTGGCTGTTCGTGATCGTGGCCGTGCAGGTCATCCGCAGCGACCTGTTCGGCACGCGGGTCACCCAGCGCGGCGCGCGCCGGGACGCCGGCCGTGCCCAGCAGCAGGCCGCCCGCCAGGCGCCCCCGCAGCAGCGCCAGCAGTCCGGCGGCGGACGCCGCGGCCGGAACGCCCCCACCAAGCTGGTCGTGACCGAGGGCACCCTCACCGGCACCACCGTCGCGCTCCAGGGCCAGACCATCACCCTGGGCCGTGCGCACGACAGCACCATCGTGCTGGACGACGACTACGCCTCCAGCCGCCATGCCAGGATCTACCCGGACCGCGACGGCCAGTGGATCGTCGAGGACCTGGGCTCCACCAACGGCACCTATCTGGACCGGACCCGGCTGACGACCCCCACACCGATTCCGCTGGGCGCGCCGATCCGCATCGGCAAGACCGTCATCGAGCTGCGGAAGTAGTACGAGAATGAGCGAGCGGAGCGAGCACGCAGTGGCGGGCCCCACACCGGGCCCCGGCGCGCTCCCGACCGGAGGGTGGGCAGTGTGGCTCGACACGACCGGCTGTACCCGGAGCCGACAGGCGAGGTGCGCATGAGTCTGTCCCTGCGCTTCGCCGCCGGATCACACAAGGGGATGATCCGGGAGGGCAACGAGGACTCCGGTTACGCCGGTCCCCGGCTGCTCGCGATCGCCGACGGCATGGGCGGCGCCGCCGCCGGCGAGGTCGCCTCCTCCGAGGCCATCTCCACCATCGTCTCGCTCGACGACGACGTCCCCGGCTCCGACCTGCTCACCTCGCTCGGCAGCGCCGTCCAGCGCGCCAACGACCAGCTGCGCATGATGGTCGAGGAGGACCCCCAGCTCGAGGGCATGGGCACCACCCTCACCGCCCTGCTGTGGACCGGCCAGCGGCTCGGCATGGTGCACGTCGGCGACTCCCGCGCCTACCTCCTGCGCGACGGCGTCCTCACCCAGATCACCCAGGACCACACCTGGGTGCAGCGCCTGGTAGACGAGGGCCGCATCACCGAGGAGGAGGCGACCACGCACCCGCAGCGGTCGCTGCTCATGCGGGCCCTCGGCAGCGGCGAGCACGTCGAGCCGGATCTCTCGATCCGCGAGGTCCGCGCCGGCGACCGCTACCTGATCTGCTCCGACGGCCTGTCCAGCGTCGTCTCCCACCAGACCCTGGAAGACACCCTGGCCAGCTACCAGGGCCCCCAGGAGACGGTGCAGAACCTGATCGAGCTGGCCCTGCGCGGCGGCGGCCCCGACAACATCACCGTGATCGTCGCCGACGTCCTCGACCTCGACACCGGCGACACCCTCGCCGGGCAGCTGTCCGACACCCCGGTCGTAGTCGGCGCCGTCGCCGAGAACCAGAACCAGCTGCACGACAACGGCATCATGCAGACCCCGGCCGGCCGCGCCTCCGGCCTCGGCCGCCACCGGGGCCAGAGCGGGGGCGGGGGAGAGTTCGGCCCGCCCGGCAGCGGCGACGTCACCGGCTTCATCCCCACCGACGGCTTCGGCTACGACGAGGACGACTTCGTCAAGCCCAGGAAACGCAAGTGGGTCAAGCGCTCCCTGTACGGCCTGCTCGCCCTCGCCGTCATCGGCGGCGGCCTCTACGGCGGCTGGCGCTGGACCCAGACGCAGTACTACGTCGGCACCAACGACGAGCACGTCGCCCTCTACCGGGGCATCAGCCAGGACCTGGCCTGGGTCTCCCTGTCCGAGGTGGTCAAGGACCACCCCGAGATCGAACTCAAGTACCTCCCGCCCTACCAGCGGAAACTGGTCGAGGCGACCATCGCCGAGGGCGACCTCGACGGCGCCCGGGCGAAGATCGAGGAACTGTCCGTCCAGGCCTCCGCGTGCAAGAAGCAGGCCGAGCGGCGCGCCGCCGAGAGCGAGAACAACGCGAAGACCGGCGAGGGCGAGGCAGGAGGCACCACGGGAACCACTCCCGCCTCCTTCACGTCCAAAGCCACACCGACGCCGAACCCCTCGGGCTCGACGAAGGCTCCGCAGAAGTCCACGCCCCCGTCCACGACCGCACCCACTCCCCAGCCCGGCCCCAGCCTCTCGGAGGAAGAGCAGAAGGTCGTCTCGCTGTGCGGTAAGCAGTAGGCAAGCCGTGAGAGGCCCTGTCACACGATGAGCAGCACTTCCAACCCGTCGACCCAGCACACGTCCACGATCGGCGCGATCGGCGCACCCAGCCGCCGCAACACCGAACTGGCCCTGCTGATCTTCGCCGTCGTCATTCCGGTGTTCGCCTACGCCAATGTCGGGCTCGCCCTCGACGGCACCGTCCCGTCCGGCCTGCTGGCGTACGGACTGGGGCTCGGGCTGCTGGCGGGAGTGGGGCACCTGGTCGTACGGAAATTCGCGCCGTACGCGGATCCCCTGCTGCTGCCGCTGGCGACGCTGCTCAACGGCGTCGGCCTGGTCGTCATCTGGCGGCTGGACCAGTCAGAGCGGCTCCAGGCGAGCAAAACGTTCGTGGAGGCTGCGCCACGCCAGCTGCTGTACTCGGCGATGGGCGTCGGCCTGCTGGTGGCCGTACTGGTGTTCCTGAAGGACCACCGCGTCCTCCAGCGCTACACGTACATCTCCATGGCCGGCGCCCTGTTTCTGCTGATCCTGCCGCTGGTTCCCGGGCTCGGCGCGAACATTTACGGTGCCAAGATCTGGATCAAGATCCCCGGTCTCGGCACCCTCCAGCCCGGTGAGTTCGCGAAGATCGTCCTCGCGGTCTTCTTCGCCGGCTACCTCATGGTGAAGCGGGACGCCCTGGCCCTGGCCAGTCGCCGCTTCATGGGCCTGTACCTGCCGCGCGGCCGCGACCTCGGCCCGATCCTCGTCGTCTGGGCGCTGTCGATCCTCATCCTGGTCTTCGAGACCGACCTCGGAACGTCCCTGCTGTTCTTCGGGATGTTCGTCATCATGCTGTACGTCGCCACCGAGCGGACCAGCTGGATCGTCTTCGGTCTGCTGATGTCCGCGGTCGGCGCCGTCGGCGTGGCCAGCTTCGAACCCCACATCCAGACCCGCGTGCAGGCCTGGCTCGACCCGATGCGCGAGTACGAGCTCTCCCGCGCGGGCGTCCAGGACGGCATCGTCCACTCCGAGCAGGCCATGCAGGCCCTGTGGGCTTTCGGCTCCGGCGGCACGCTCGGCACCGGCCTCGGACAGGGCAACTCCGACCTCATCGGCTTCGCCGCCAACTCCGACTTCATCCTCGCCACCTTCGGCGAGGAGCTGGGCCTGGCGGGCGTCATGGCGATCCTGCTGCTCTACGCATTGATCATCGAGCGCGGCATCCGCACCTCGCTCGCGGCCCGTGACCCGTTCGGCAAGCTGCTGGCCATCGGCCTGTCCGGCGCCTTCGCGCTCCAGGTCTTCGTCGTGGCCGGCGGCGTCATGGGCCTCATCCCGCTGACCGGTATGACGCTGCCGTTCGTCGCCTACGGCGGTTCGTCCGTCATCGCTAACTGGGCGCTGATCGGCATCCTGCTCCGGATCAGCGACACCGCCCGCCGCCCGGCGCCCGCCCCCGCCCCCAACCCCGACGCCGAGATGACCCAGGTGGTCCGACCGTGAACAAGCCCCTGCGCCGGATCGCGATCTTCTGCGGCCTCCTCGTCCTCGCCCTGCTCGTCCGCGACAACTGGCTGCAGTACGCCCAGGCGGACAAGCTGAGGACCGACGAGCACAACCGCCGTGTCGCAATAGAACGGTATGCCTCCCCGCGCGGCGACATCATCGTCGACGGCGAGGCCATCACCGGCTCCAAGGAAACGTCGGGCAGCGACTACAAGTTCAAGCGCACCTACAAGGACGGCCCCATGTGGGCGCCCGTCACCGGATACGCCTCACAGGCCTTCGGCGCCACCCAGCTGGAGAGCATCGAGGACGGCATCCTCACCGGCAACGACGACCGGCTCTTCTTCCGCAACACGCTCGACATGCTCACCGGCAAGAAGAAGCAGGGCGGAAACGTCGTCACCACGCTCAACGCCGCCGCCCAGAAGGCCGCCTACGAGGGCCTGAAGAAGCAGGGCGGCAAGGGCGCGGTCGTCGCACTCGAACCGTCCACCGGCAAGATCCTGGCTCTGGCCTCCTTCCCGTCGTACGACCCCTCGTCGTTCGCCGGCAACTCCACGACCACGGACACCGAGGCCTGGCAGAAGCTGCAGAAGAAGAACAACCCCGACGACCCGATGCTCAACCGGGCCCTGCGCGAGGTCTACCCGCCCGGCTCCACCTTCAAGGTCCTCACCGCCGCCGCCGCACTGGAGAACGGCCTCTACACGGACCCCGAGGCGCCGACCAAGACGCCCCTGCCGTGGACGATGCCGGGCACCACGACCGAGCTGAAGAACGAGGGCAACATCCCCTGCAAGAACGCCTCCCTGCGCGAGGCGCTGCGGTGGTCCTGCAACACCGTCTTCGGCAAGATCGGCTCCGACCTCGGCAACGACAAGATGCTCGAGATGGCCAAGAAGTTCGGCTTCACCGAGGAGCAGTTCACCCCGGTCCGCGCCTCCGCCTCGGTGTTCTCCGAGGACATGGCCCCCTCCGAGGTCGCGCTGTCCTCCATCGGCCAGTTCAACACCGCGGCTACTCCCCTTCAGATGGCCATGGTCGCCTCCGCGGTCGCCAACGACGGTGTGCTGATGAAGCCGTACATGGTCGACGAGCTGCAGGCGCGGGATGTGGAGCCCATCGAGAAGACCGACCCCGAGGAGTACAGCCGCCCCCTCTCGGCTGACAACGCCCAGAAGCTCCAGTCGATGATGGAGACCGTCGTCGAGTCCGGCACCGGCAAGAACGCCCAGATCCCGAACGTCACCGTCGGCGGCAAGACCGGTACCGCCCAGCACGGCGAGAACAACAGCAAGAACCCCTACGCCTGGTTCATCTCCTACGCCAAGACCAGCGACGACGCCTCCCCGGTGGCCGTCGCCGTCGTGATCGAGGACGAGGACGCCGTGCGTGACGACATCTCCGGTGGCGGCCTCGCCGCACCGATCGCCAAGAGCGTGATGGAGGCGGTCATCAAGAGCAAGCAGTGACTCCGGTCACGTCTGCTTCACATCGGTGCACGTTGCGGTACCGGTCCTGTATCGGCTGACGCACTTGGCCAGGTCACACAAAGCGAGCCGGGTACGGTAGGCCCGGACGGCAGCCTCCGGCGGCACGAGTGTGCCGCCTGGGACCGACGGAGAGGGCTGGTAGGTAGCTATGGAAGAGCCGCGTCGCCTCGGCGGCCGGTACGAACTGGGCCAGGTGCTCGGTCGCGGCGGCATGGCGGAGGTCTACCTCGCGCATGACACCCGCCTCGGCCGTACCGTGGCGGTGAAGACGCTGCGCGCGGACCTCGCGCGTGACCCGTCCTTCCAGGCCCGGTTCCGCCGGGAGGCCCAGTCGGCCGCCTCGCTCAACCATCCCGCGATCGTCGCGGTCTACGACACGGGCGAGGACTACATCGACGGGGTGTCCATCCCGTACATCGTCATGGAGTACGTCGACGGCTCCACGCTCCGCGAGCTGCTGCACTCCGGCCGCAAGCTGCTGCCGGAGCGGGCCATGGAGATGACCATCGGCATCCTCCAGGGCCTGGAGTACGCCCACCGCAACGGCATCGTCCACCGCGACATCAAGCCGGCCAACGTCATGCTGACGCGCAACGGCCAGGTCAAGGTGATGGACTTCGGCATCGCCCGCGCCATGGGCGACTCCGGCATGACGATGACCCAGACCGCGGCGGTCATCGGCACCGCGCAGTACCTCTCCCCGGAGCAGGCCAAGGGCGAACAGGTCGACGCGCGCAGCGACCTCTACTCCACCGGCTGCCTCCTGTACGAGCTGCTGACGGTCCGCCCGCCCTTCGTGGGCGACTCCCCGGTCGCGGTCGCCTACCAGCACGTCCGCGAGGAACCGCAGGCCCCCAGCGTCTTCGACCCCGAGATCACGCCCGAGATGGACGCGATCGTACTGAAGGCGCTGGTCAAGGACCCCGACTACCGCTACCAGTCGGCCGACGAGATGCGCGCCGACATCGAGGCCTGCCTCGACGGCCAGCCCGTCGCGGCCACCGCCGCCCTGGGCGCCGTCGGCTACGCCGGCTACGGCAACGACCAGCCGACGACCGCCCTGCGCTCGGACTCCGGCGCGGGCGCCCCGACGTCGATGCTGCCGCCCATGAACCCGGACGACGGCGGCTACGGCTACGACGACCGCCCCGACCGCCGCCGCCAGGCCCCGAAGAAGAACAGCACCTCGACGATATTGCTCGTCGTCGCGGGCGTCCTGGTCCTGGTCGGCGCCATCCTGATCGGCCGCTGGGCCTTCAGCGGCAACGGCGGCGTGGGCAACGACACGGTCTCGGTGCCGAACTTCGTGGGCGAGAAGAAGGACACCGCCCAGCGCCTCGCCGAGAACGGCGATCTGAAGCTGGACTTCACCTCCAAGCCCTGCGAGAAGGAGAGCAAGGGCAAGATCTGCGAACAGGACCCGCTCCCCGGAGCCAAGGTCAAGAAGGACACCGTCGTCAACCTCGTCGTGTCGACGGGCGCGCCGAAGGTGACCGTGCCCAGCGTCACCGGCCTGGACGTCGACGAGGCGACGGACAAGCTGGAGGCCGACAAGTACGCGTTCGAGGTCAAGACGGAGACCCGCGAGTCGCCCGAGCCCGCCGGCACGGTGCTGGAGCAGGACCCGACCACCGGCGCGGAAGTCGAGAAGGGCTCCACGATCACCCTGATCATCGCCAAGGCGGAGGCGAAGTCCACCGTCCCGGACGTCATCGGCAAGACGTGCGACGAGGCGAAGGCCCAGATGACGGACAACGACCTCGTGGGCAACTGCACCGAGGAAGAGACCGACGACCCCAACCAGGTCGGCAAGGTCATCCGCACCACCCCGCAGGCCGGCTCCACCGCCGACAAGAACTCCGCGGTCCAGATCGTCGTCGGCAAGGCCAAGCAGCAGAACGAACAGGTCGCCGTCCCGAACGTCAACGGGCAGACCCTCAAGGACGCCCAGAAGATGCTCCAGGACGCGGGTCTGGCGGTCGGCAACATCGCCGGCTCCCAGGACCCCAACTCCCGCGTCTTCGGCTCCAACCCGCCCCAGGGCACCCAGGTCCCGAAGGGAACAGCGGTCAGCCTGTTCACCGCGGACCAGGGCGGCAACGGAGGCAACAACGGCGGCATCTTCGGCGGCGTCACCGGGGGCCGCGAGGAGGACTGACCCGCGACACCGGCACGACAGAGCCCCGGCTCCCTCTCCAGAGGGCACCGGGGCTCTCTCGCGTGCGCCCACCTTGAACACACGTCCCCCCTTCGCTCGTGTGTCTTCGCCCGCAGCGGCTCGTTGATCGGGTGGGGTGGGGCATCCGGGCCTGCCCTGACGAACAGCACCGAGGGGGCAGACCTTGATCAAGGAATCAGCACTGTTGGAATCACAGACGCTACGCAGCAGCGTCCTGGACCGCACCGATGTGCTCGACCGCGTGAAGGCACTGTCACTCCTGCCGGACGGCATGCATGTCACGACGGCGATGGTGGCGACGTACTTCGGAGTGACGGTCGAAGCGATCCGTGCCGTCGTACACGACCATCGCTCGGAGTTGGAAGCCAGCGGGTACCGGGTCCTCACTGGGACAGAACTGAGTGACTTCAAGCAACTCAGTGGGATTCAGTCGCGTACTCGGTCCCTCGCCCTCTTTCCCCGCCGAGCCGTCCTCAACGTCGCCATGCTCCTCCGGGACAGCGACGTGGCCCGCCAGGTGCGCACCTACCTGCTCGACATGGAGTACCTGGCGCGCACACAGCCTGTGGAAAACCCTGCCCCCGCCGATATCCCGTCCCTCGGCAACCGTATCGACCAGCGCATCACCCACATCCTCGGCAAGACGGTCGTACCGATGTTCAACGCCCTGATCGAAACGTCGGGCGAGCACCGCAAGGAACTCATCGAGCTCCGTCAGGACATCGAGAACGTCGAACGCAAACTGTGCTGGCACCACACTCGGCTCGCCACCCTCGAAGGCGAAGCACCCACGGAGAACATCAGGGCCACACTCCAGGCCATGACCTGGCAGGCATTCGAACGCCACGTCGCCCACCTGCTCCGACGCGACGGCTGCACGGACGTCGTCGTACGGCAGGCGCGCAGCGACCGGGGAATCGACATCACGGCACGCACGGCAGACGGACGCAGCGTGGCCGTCCAGTGCAAGAACCGCGCCGGGCGCTCGACCGTCCCCAGCGCCGACATGCAGAAGTTCGCAGGTGCCGCTCGCGCCGTCGACCGCGTGGACATCGCCCTGTTCGTCGCCACCTGCAACTTCAGCCGGGAAGCACAAGCAGTCGCCGACCTCAGCGGCGTCATCACCGTGAACCGCGACGAACTCGAAGCCTGGAGCGCGGGTGAGGCTCAAAGCCCTGCGATAGGCCACAGCCGAAGAAGCCCGAAGCCGCACAAGCAAGTTGCGGCTTCGGGCCTTCGTCATCGTAAGGGACCTACCGCAGCTCCTCCGGCAACGTCCGCTCCTCGTCCACCTTCTCCGTGCGGACCAGCTCGCCCCACACCACATACCGGTACTTGCTCGTGTACACCGGCGTGCAGGTCGTCAGCGTGATGTAGTGGCCGGCCTTGGTCTTCCCCGACTCCTTCGGGATCTTGGACAGGACGTCGACGTTGAACTTCGAGGTCTCGGGAAGGGCGCCGTAGACCTTGTAGACGTACCACGTGTCCTTCGTCTCGAAGACGATCGGGTCGCCCTTCTCGATCTTGTGGATGCCGTGGAACTTCGCCCCGTGCCCGTCCCGGTGCGCCGCCAGCGAGAAGTTGCCCTTCTTCCCGGACGTGGGCAGCGTCGCCTTCACCGGGTCCGTGTAGTAGCCGGCCACGCCGTCGTTGAGCACCTTCATCGAGGTGCCCTTCTCGACGAGAATCTCGTCACCGCTCATCGCGGGCACATGCAGGAAGCCGATGCCGTCCTTGCTGTCGAAGGACACCGGACCGTCACCGCCGGACTCCTGCGCCCAGTGGTCGCGGACCTTCTCCGCCTGCTTGTCCGCCGCCCGGTCGGCCATGACATTCGTCCACCACAGCGAGTACACGACGAACAGACCGAGCACCAGGCCCGCCGTGATCAGAAGCTCCCCGAAGAAACTGATCGCCATCGCGACCGGTCCCATACGGCGGCGCGCCCGGCGCGGAGACGACCCGCGCGTGCCGGTGTGCTCTTCGGTGTCGTCGGTGGTCGCTGCCACGTTCCCTCTGTCCTCGATTGACCAGCTAGTTGACGAGCGCATCCGGCTTGCCCTTGCTGCGCGGCCGTTCCTCGGCCATCTTGCCCCAGACGATCAACCGATACTTGCTGGTGAACTCCGGCGTGCACGTGGTCAGTGTGATGTAGCGGCCCGGCGCGGTGAAACCCGACCCCTTCGGCACCGGATCGAGCACGCTCACATTCTTCGGCGACGTCACCGGCAGCATCGACGCCATCTTGTACACGTAGTACGTGTCCTGCGTCTCCACGACGATCGGATCGCCCGGCTCCAGCCGGTTGATGTACCGGAACGGCTCCCCGTGCGTATTGCGATGCCCCGCCAGCCCGAAATTCCCCGTCTTCGCGTCCGGCATCGCCGTCTTCAGCGCACCCTCCGCATAGTGGCCCACCATGCCCCGGTCCAGCACCCGCTTGCTGTCGATGCCCTCCGCGATCGGCACCACCACATCCAGCCGCGGAATGTGCAGCAGCGCGAAACCCTGCCCCGGCTCGAACGCCCCCGGATTCCGCTTGCCGTTCGCCCAGTCGCTCTGCAGATCGCTGGCCTCCTTGCCGGCCTGCGCCTGCGCCCGCACATTGGTCCACCACAGCTGATAGGTGACGAACAGCAGCATCAGCACACCGGTGGTGATGAACACCTCGCCGATCGCCCGGCTCGCCATCACCGCCGGACTCGCCTTACGGGCCTTCGCCCGCCGCCGCGCCTCGACCCGCGAGAGCGGCGCCTGCCGCCCACCCTCGGGCCCGTGACCCGTCCCCGAGCCCGCCGAGCCCTCCGTAGTCTCACCGGCCTTGTGCGAGCCCCCACGGCGCCCATGACGCCGCTTGGCGGCCTTCCTGCGCGCCGCCCGGCCCTCAGGAGCCGTCGAGGCCGACCGACTCGCCGTCGTCGTCCCGCCCGGCGGATCGGGGATCCGCAGCGCGACCGTCTCCTCGTCGAGCAGCGGCTCGTACGCACCCCCACGCGGCTCCTCAGCCGGGACGTACGCATCCCACGACTGCCCGACCTGCTGCCCCCCGTACGGCTCCTGGCCGTACCACTCCCCGAGCGCACCCGGCCCCTCGTACGACGGCCCGTCGTACGAGCTGCCCTGGCCGCCGGCGCCGCCGTACGCGTCGGCGCCGGACTCGCGCTCGGGGCGCAGCGCGGTCACGCCGAGGACCTGCCCACCACCGGGGCGAGCCCCGCCGACCTCGCCACCGCGCCTTCGTCCCCGCACTCCACCAGCCAGTTGGCCAGCATCCGGTGCCCATGCTCCGTCAGCACCGACTCCGGATGGAACTGCACGCCCTCCACCCGAAGTTCACGATGCCTCAGCCCCATCACGATGCCGTCCGGCGTCCGCGCCGTCACCTCGAGCTCCGCCGGAACCGTCGCCGGCTCCGCCGCCAGCGAGTGATAGCGGGTCGCCGTGAACGGCGACGGCAGCCCCGCGAAGACGCCCTTGCCCTCGTGCTCCACCGGCGACGTCTTGCCGTGCAGCAGCTCCGGCGCCCGGTCCACCACACCGCCGTACGCCACCTGCATCGACTGCATGCCCAGACACACGCCGAAGACCGGCACGCCCGTCGACGCACAGTGCCGCACCATGTCCACGCAGACCCCGGCCTCCTCCGGCGTGCCCGGCCCCGGCGACAGCAGCACACCGTCGAAACCGTCCTGTGCGTGCGCCGTCGACACCTCGTCGTTGCGCAGCACCTCACACTCGGCGCCCAGCTGATACAGGTACTGGACCAGGTTGAAGACGAAGCTGTCGTAATTGTCCACGACGAGAATGCGCGCGCTCACTGGTTGTCCACCGTCACATCGTTGAAGGGCAGCAGCGGCTCGGCCCACGGAAAGACGTACTGGAAGAGGACGTAGACCACGGCGATGACCAGCACCAGCGAGATGAGCGCCTTCACCCATCCGTTCCCCGGCAGATGCCGCCAGATCCAGCTGTACATGCCGTCCCTTCCGTCGTGCCACGGCACCTGACCCACGCCGTACGCCAACAGACTAACGGCGCAACGCCTCCGGTTTCCCGGCCTCCACAGGCTGCGTGGAGTCCAGATGCGCCCAGACGATCAGCCGATGACTGTGCCCCCATTCCGGATCGCACGTCGTCAGCGTCAGATAGCGGCCCGGGCGCGTATACCCGGAAGTACGTGGCACAGGGTCGATCACCTCGACGTCCGTCGGCACAGTTTTGTACGGCCCCTTGTCGATCCGGTACGTGAACCAGGTCGCCCCGTCCGTCAGCACCACCGCGTCACCCCGCCTGAGCTGGGGAAAGTCCTTGAACGGATCGCCATACGTACGCCGGTGCCCGGCCACCGCGAAATTGCCCCGCTGACCGAGCTGAGCGGTGCCCGCGTAGTGCCCGAGGCCCTTCTTCAGCGTGCCCGTCGCCGTCCCCTCGAGCACCGGCTTGTTCCACGTGAAACCAAGGCGCGGGATGTACATGATCGCGAAGGCCCGCCCCTTCGCATACGGCTTCGGCCTCGGAGGACTCGCAGGCGCACCGGACACAGGCCGAGCACTCTCCCGCGCCCACTGCTCCCGGAGCCGGTCGATCTGCTCGTCCATCACGTCATCGGCCCGCACACCGGTCCAGAACAACACGTACACGACGAAGAGCACGATCACGGTGCCGACGGTGATGCACAGCTCGCTGACAGTCCTGACGATCACGCGCACCGGCGGCCCCCCGCCTCGCTGGCTACTCCACAGGCTTCGCGTAGTGCAGATCCACTGTGCCCGAGTAGCCGGGCAGAGTCACCGTCCCGTTGTCCTCGACTTTCCAGCCGAGCCCGTAGACATTGACGTACACCATGTAGTTCTGGATCGCCGGAGACGCCGCCAGCGCCTTCTTCAGCTTCTCCGGATCACCCACCGCCGTGATCTTGTAGGGCGGCGAGTAGACCCGGCCCTGCAGGATCAGCGTGTTGCCCACACACCGCACCGCACTCGTGGAGATCAGCCGCTGATCCATCACCTTGATGCCCTCGGCCCCGCCCTGCCACATCGCGTTCACCACGGCCTGCAGATCCTGCTGGTGGATCACCAGGTAATCGGGCTGCGGCTCCGGATACCCGGGCAGCTTCGCCGTGGCGTCCGGCGGAGCGTCATTGAGCGTGACCGTGATCGCCTCACCCTTGAGCGGCTGCGTCCCCGCCCGCTTCTCCAGGTCGGCGAGCTTGTCCAGCTCCGCCTCCGTACTGCCGTCGTCCCGCTCCGCCAGCGCCTCCGTCTCCCGGCGCAACGCGCCGTTCGACTCGTCCAGCCGGCCGTTCTCACGGCTGCGCTCATGGATCAGATCCGACAGCTTCAGCAGCGAGGCGTCCGTGCGGATATCCGTGCCCTTGGCCGTGTTGAAACTGGTGAAGAAGATGAGCCCGGCGAGAGCGAAGACACCCACGGTGAGGATCCGCACGGGCCGGAAACGGCGTCGGCGGGCAGGGCTGGATTCCGTCCCCGGGAAGTCGGCAGAATTGCTCAACGTACCCTTATCTCCTTCGGCGCCACGGAAGCACTACGCTAACGGACGCCCGGGGGAGCGCTCAGAGTCCCCTTGTACGCTGCCCCGAGCCCGACCCAGATCCCTGCGCGGCCACGCAGCGCATCGACAGGAGAGACCCTCGTGCCGAAGTCACGTATCCGCAAGAAGGCCGACTACACGCCGCCCCCGGCGAAGCAGACGACCGCCATCAAGCTGACCAACCGCGCCTGGGTCGCGCCGGTGATGCTGGCCCTGTTCCTCATCGGCCTGGCCTGGATCGTCGTCTTCTACGTCACCGACGGCTCGCTGCCCATCGACGCTCTGGGCAACTGGAACATCGTGGTGGGCTTCGGTTTCATCGCCGCCGGATTCGGTGTCTCGACGCAGTGGAAGTAGGCCCACGGGCCAGCTCTGCCCAGGGCTATCCACTGAGTTATCCACAGGCGTTGTCCACAGTGGGGAAAAAGAAAGACGATCTGTGGATAACTCACTGTGAGTTGACGCCGGTGTGACCGAACGACTGGCATCCGAAAGCTTGTTCGCCCCCTGCCTGACCTGCGGAAACACGGGTCGGTGACAGGGGGCACAGATGTTCCCGCACCCTGTGCACAAGATCCGCCACTCGCTGTGGACAACGCCCGCTCAGGTGAGCTGCGCGGTCCTCAACAGGGTCAGTCCCACGATGACGGCGAGCACCAGCGCACACGTTCCGTACTGGACGAGCGAGCGCCGCTCACGGGGGGCGTGGACCATGGCGTAGCCGACGACGACGCCGGCGACAAGGCCTCCGATGTGAGCCTGCCAGGAGATGTTGGCCCACGTGAAGGTGAAGATCAGGTTGATCACGAGCAGGGCGATGATCGGCCGCATGTCGTAGTCGAGCCGCCGCATGAGTACGGCGGTCGCGCCGAACAGCCCGAAGATGGCGCCGGACGCGCCGAGTGTCCCGGTGGTGGGTGCGCCCAGCAGGTAGGCGAGTGCGCTGCCGGCGAGTCCGGAGACGAAGTAGAGCGCTAGATAGCGGGCGCGGCCGAGGGCGGCTTCGAGGGGGCCGCCGAGCCACCACAGGCTGAGCATGTTGAAGGCGATGTGCCAGATCGCCTCGTGGGTGAACATCGAGGTGACCAGGCGGTACCAGTCGCCGTCGGCGACACCGTCCGTGGGCAGGAAGGGCTCGGGCGGCCAGCGTCCGATGAGGACGAGGTCGTTGAGCAGTGGCTCGCTGAACTGGACGGCGATGAAGACCGCCAGGTTGATGCCGATGAGGATCTTGGTGATCAGGTGGGGATCGGCCGCGACGGTGCCGCCGGCGAGGGTGCGGGGCATCGCGGCGTTCGGAGCGTGTCCGGTGCCGGAGCCGCTGCGGACGCAGTCGGGGCACTGGAAGCCGACCGCGGCGTTGACCATGCACTCGGGGCAGATGGGGCGTTCGCAGCGGGTACAGCGGATGCCGGTCTCGCGGTCTGGGTGTCGATAGCAGTGAGGGACGCGGTGGGCGTCCTGCGGGCTGCCGGCAGCCTGGTCGTCCATGACATCCCCTCGGTCGTGTGGAAAAGCCCCGCCCCGCTCATCCTTACGGATGAGCGGGGCGATTGGTTCCCCTCTGGGGGGCTTTCGCGCTCCCTGGGGGCGAGAGGCTCAGCTCTCGGTGATCTCGACCGACTCGATCACGACGTCGTTGACCGGACGGTCCGTGCGCGGGTTGGTCTGGGTGGAGGCGATGGTGTCGACGACCTTCTGGCCGGCGGCGTCGGTGACCTCGCCGAAGATGGTGTGCTTGCGGTTCAGCCATGCCGTCGGGGCGACGGTGATGAAGAACTGCGAGCCGTTGGTGCCCGGGCCGGCGTTGGCCATGGCCAGCAGGTAGGGCTTGTCGAAGCGCAGGTCGGGGTGGAACTCGTCCTCGAACTGGTAGCCGGGGCCGCCGGTGCCGTTGCCGAGCGGGTCACCGCCCTGGATCATGAAGCCGCTGATCACCCGGTGGAAGACCGTACCGTCGTAGAGCTTGTCGGTGGTCTTGGCACCGGTCTCGGGGTGGGTCCACTCCCGCTCGCCCTTGGCGAGCTCGACGAAGTTCTTGACCGTCTTCGGCGCCTGGTCCGGGAAGAGCCGGACCTTGATGTCGCCGTGGTTGGTCTTCAGGGTGGCGTAGAGCTGCTCAGCCACGATGTGCCTTCCGTTGTCTTTCCGTGACTCCCTGATCCTCGCACGGACGGGGCCCTCAGTCGCCCGGCCTCGGTTCACAGGCGGGCATCCGGGCCGATCCGGTTGCGGAAATCCGGCCGAGTCATTCCGTGGCGGGGGCGGGCGGCGACGATCCGTGGCATTGTCGACGACAAGCTCCTGTTGCCCCGGATTCATCCCCTATTGCACTCGACCACGCTTCACCGGCACCCGTATGCCTGTCCGCGCATGCCTCGTGGCCGCCCGGCAGGCATGATCCGTAAAAGGGTGGAAAGTCGAATTACCGTACGCCACCGAGGAGGAGGAACCCGTGACCCGCATCGACAGCGTGCGCGCCGCGACCGGTTCGGCGAAGGACAGCGTGCTGCACGCCGCGGAAGTGGTGGCGCCCTACGCCGACACGGCCAAGGTCAGGGCCGCGCACTACGCACACGAGGCACGCGTACGGCTCGCGCCCAAGGTGACGCAGGCCGCAGGGCAGGCCCGCGTCCAGTACGGCGCACATGTCCAGCCGTATCTGGAGCAGGCCAGGACGCATGTGCCGCCGAAGGTCGACCTGGCCGCTCAGGAGGCCGCCCTTCGTACGCGCCAGGCCGCGCGTCAGGCGGCCGAGTTCTCCAAGCCGAGGATCGAGCAGGCGAGGGCGGCCGCCGGGCCGGCGAGGGACGAGGCTGCCGCTCGCAGTGCGGCCGTGCTGGCGGCGCTGCGCGGCCAGGTCTCGGCCAAGCAGATCCAGAAGCTTGTCCGTAAGCAGCAGCGGCGGGCGAAGGCCGGCAAGGCCGCGAAGGTGATCCTGGTGCTGGGTGCCGTCGCGGGTGGTGCTTTCGCCGCGTGGAAGTGGTGGGACAAGCAGGCCAACCCGGACTGGCTGGTGGAGCCGCCGGAGCCGACGGACGTGCCGGAGGGCGGCACGCTGACGTCGGTGGACGGCAGCGGCCGGTCCGCGCTCGATCCGGAGGTCGAGGCCAAGGAGGCCGAGGAGGAGGCCGCCAAGCGCGACGACCAGACGTGACGCGCTCGGGCAACGTCAACGGCGCGGCGGGACAGGAGACTTGAGGGTCTCTTCGTCCCGCCGCGCCGTTTCACGTGAAACATCTGATGCACGAACGACAAGACCCCTCCCACCGCGTTTCCGCAGGTGGGAGGGGTCTGTGTGTGGAGCCTAGGGGAGTCGAACCCCTGACATCTGCCATGCAAAGACAGCGCTCTACCAACTGAGCTAAGGCCCCGGAAGGAAAGCGTCCACCGGGAAGACTGCCGTCCTAGTGGGCGCCGGAGACCAGAGTACCGGGTCACCCCGGGGATTCCGCAAAAAGATTGGGGGTCCCCGTGACCGACCACTCTCCGTAAGATGCTCGGCGTGGTTCGCTACAGCGAACCGCGTTCTAGGGGAAGCGATGGGGAGACGCAATGGACGCCGCACAGCAGGAAGCCACCGCAAGAGCGCGGGAACTGCAGCGGAACTGGTACGGGGAGCCGTTGGGGGCGCTCTTCCGTAGGCTCATAGACGATCTCGGTCTCAACCAGGCTCGTCTCGCGGGGGTACTGGGACTGTCCGCACCGATGCTGTCGCAGCTGATGAGCGGCCAGCGGGCGAAGATCGGCAATCCGGCGGTGGTGCAGCGGGTGCAGCTGCTGCAGGATCTGGCCCGGCAGGTCGTGGACGGCAGCGTGAGCGCGGCCGAGGCGACCGAGCGGATGGAGGAGATCAAGAAGTCGCAGGGGGGATCGGTGCTCAGCAACACCACGCAGACGACGAACAGTTCGGGTGCGCCGACGGTCAAGCGGGTGGTCCGTGAGATCCAGTCCCTGCTGCGGTCGGTCGCGGCCGCCGGCGAGATCATCGAGGCGGCGGACACTCTCGCCCCCACGCACCCGGAGCTGGCAGAGTTCCTCCGGGTCTATGGCGCGGGCCGCACGTCCGACGCGGTGGCTCACTACCAGTCCCACCAGAACTGATCCCTGCAGCGGGAAACACGGGGGGAGTCACGGGGGAAGCGCAAGGGAAGCGCAGGGCGAGTCACGGGGGACATCGCAGGGGGAGGAGCGACGTACAGCCATGGGTGAGGTCTTCGCCGGCCGGTACGAGCTGGTCGACCCGATCGGACGCGGGGGCGTCGGCGCGGTCTGGCGCGCCTGGGACCACCGTCGCCGGCGTTATGTGGCCGCCAAGATTCTCCTCCAGAGCGACGCGCACTCTCTGCTGCGGTTCGTACGCGAACAGGCTCTGCGGATCGATCACCCCCATGTGCTCGCCCCGACCAGCTGGGCCGCTGACGACGACAAGGTTCTCTTCACGATGGACCTCGTGGCCGGCGGTTCGCTGGTCCACCTGGTCGGGGACTACGGTCCGCTGCCGCCCGCGTTCGTGTGCACCCTGCTCGACCAGCTGCTGGCCGGTCTTGCGGCGGTGCACGCGGAGGGCGTGGTGCACCGGGACATCAAGCCCGCCAATGTGCTCCTCGAGGCCACCGGCACGGGCAGGCCGCGGCTGCGGCTGTCCGACTTCGGCATCGCCATGCGGCTGGGCGAGCCCCGGCTGACCGAGACCAACCTGGTGGTGGGGACGCCCGGCTATATCGCGCCGGAGCAGATGATGGGCTCGGAGCCGGACTTCCCCGCCGACCTGTTCGCCGTGGGTCTGGTCGCGCTGTATCTGCTGGAGGGCGCGAAACCGGACGCCAAGGCGCTCATCCAGTACTTCGCCGACCACGGGACGCCCGGGGCGCCCCAGGGCATCCCGGAGCCGTTGTGGCAGGTCGTGTCGACCCTGCTGCAACCGGATCCGGCAGCCAGGTTCCGCACGGCGACGGGGGCGCGCAAGGCGCTCGCCGCGGCCGCGGAGCTTCTGCCGGAGCCGAGCCCCGACGACGAACTGATCGAGATCTTCGACCAACTGGGGCCGCTGCCGCCGGGATTCGCCGCGGACGGTCCGGTGAAGCGGGCCTCGGGTGTCCGGCCGGAGCAGGGCGCCGGGGTCGTCGCGGAGGAGGCCCGGCCGGGTGATGCCGTCGCCTCTTCCGGGCTCCGGCATGACTCCCTGTCCGCCCGGCCGTCGTCGGCGCACGAGCCCTCCTCGGCGCAGGGGCCAGCGTCTGCTCAGGGGCTGCCTTCGGCCGGGACAGCCGGGGCGGCATCCGGTGAACCCGGGCCAGTGACGGCATCCGGGGCACCCCGGCAGGTCGCGGCGTCCGGTGTGCCCGGCCCGGTCGCGGCATCCGGCTCCGGTGCGGGAACCGGTTCCGTCCCGTCGGCCGTATCCGAGCAGCCTTCCAGTCCCCCGGCGTCGGCCCCTCCCGTGCAGCCGCAGGGCAGCGCGCGGAGCATGTCGGACACCGGTAGCTTCCATCTGCCGCCGCCGCAGGTCACCGCCGCGTCGTCCGCGACGTCGGCCCCACCGTCCCCTCCCGGCCCACCCGGATCCCAGCCACGCCGGCAACCACAGCCACAGCACCACCTCCAGCCACCACCAGCACGGGCCGCCGAGCACAGCGCCCAGCATCCCCTGGCGGCCCACTCCGCCCACGTCTCCCCGCACGACCCGACTCACCCCCTGCGCTCCCCTGAGACACCGCACCCGTCGGCGTATCCCGTCTCGGCCCCGCTCCCGCCCGCGGAGGCCTCTACTGCTGAATACACCGCCCAAGCCCCGCAGGTTCCGCCTCCGAGCGAGGCGACTTCACGGCACGCAGCGCCGCCCTCCCCGCCCCGTCGCCGACCGGGCCCTCCGGCGAGGGTGGCCGTTCCTCTCCTGCTGCTCGCCCTGGCCTGCTACGCCGTGGGCTTCTGGGCCCTCACCCAGATCTGAGCCCTTCCACAACGAAGCAGCCCCGGAGCGGAGCGCCGCCCCAATGGAGCGGCCCACCACGCCAGCCGCTAGCTAGGCAGCACCCCGCCGCCTGGCCACCACCGTCCACACCCCGAGCCCGATCAGCAGCGCGCTCCCGGTGCCGATGCCGCCCACGGCGAGCGCCGTCATGGCGGGGTCGTCGTCGCCCGTCACCGTGCCTCCGGCCGCCTCCCGGTCCTCGTCCGTCACCGCGAAGATGCCCGGCGGCATGGATGCCGCCTGGTAGCCGGGCCCGTCCTGGGGCGTGCCGCTCAGCCGCACCCGAAGGGTCAGGGGGACGGGCTCGTCGCCGAAGTCGTCCGCCACGTCCGCCGCGAGGTGGGCGACGAGGTAATAGGAGCCGGCGAACCGCATTCCGTCCACGCGGCTGCCGGGCGCATGACGATTGCCGTATGCGACGGGCGGCAGGGGGGCGAGGCGCTCGGACTTCTGGCTGCCGTTGTAGCCGATGCCGAGGTCGGTGACGTATCCGCGCACGGGGTTGTAGAGGTCCAGGTCCAGGGCGGCGGCGACGTAGCCCTTGGCGCCGGACTTCGTCCTGCCCAGCTCGGCGGTGACGTGTAGTTGCCGTCCCCAGTCGACAGGGACCCGGTAGAAGAGAGTCCGGCCCGGCCGGATGTCGTCCCGCCAGACTCCCTCCCCCAGCGCGGTGGCCTGGGCGAACCCCGCTCCGCCGGTGCGTCGTACGGCCTTCCCCTCGACGGGCGCGGGGGTGGCGGAGTTCCATGCCTCGGGCGGGCTCGTCGCCCCATCATTCTTCGGCTCGGGCTCCGAGACGACGGCGAGTTCCAGCTCCCAGGGGTCGGGGGAGGCTTCGTTTCCGTCCGGATCGGCACGTTCGACGGTTACGTAGTACGTCCCGGCGTCCTTGCACACGGATCTGCGCGGAGAGATCTCCCGTTCGGCCCAGGCGGCGACCGGGTGCGGGCTGCGACCGGCGCCGAAGGTCGCCGTGTTCGTGTCGCAGGAGCGGCCTTCGCCATCCTTCAGGGTCACCTTCACGCCGTCGAGGGCGGAGGCGGTGCTGTCCGTGGAGGGAACGGCCGTGGCGGACACGTAGGTGGTCGAGGTGGCGTCGAGTTCGAGGCGGTAATGGACGGTGCCGTTCGGCGGGAGGGTGCTGCGGTAGCTCCGTCCGGCTTCCAGGAGCGCGGCGTCGGCGGTGCTCACGCCGGCCTCCACCTGCTGATCCTCGTCGGCGAAGGCGTAGGGAGGCGTCGTCCCGGACTCGGCGGGGAGGGCCTTCGTGGCGCGGCCGGTGCCGGGCGAGGCGACTGGTGCGGCCGTTGCGGCGGCGTGGGCAGGCGGGCCCGGCAGCAGGGCGGCCACGGCCCCCCAGGTGACCAC
>NZ_JAOCQE010000410.1 GCF_025290915.1 Streptomyces sp. 15-116A
GGCTGCGCGGTGGGCTGTGCGGAGGGGGCGGGGGAGGGTGGGCTCGGCCTCGGCTGCGCCTTCGGCCTCGGTGGTGTTCCCACCCGCACCACCCGTGCGGCTTTCGTCGTCGGGTGCGGGTGGCCCCTGTGGGGCGTCCCCGCCGTCGGCGACCGCGGCAATCGGCTCCGCCGCCGGGGCCTTGGCCGCCGCCGGTTCCTTGTCTTCTGCCGGTTCCTTCTCCTGTGCCGGTTCCTTTGCCTGCACCGGCTCCTTCTCCTGCGTCGGCTCCTTCGCCTGTGCCGGTTCCTTGTCTTCTGCTGGTTCCGTGGCCTGCTCGGGCTCAGGCTTCGTGATCTCCGCCGGCTCGGTGGTCTGCTCGGGCTCAGGTTCCGTGGCCTCCACCGGCTCTGCGGCCTGCTCGGGCTCAGGCTTCGTGGCCTCGACCGACTCGGTGGTCTGCTCCGGCTCGGAGGCCTCTGCAGGCTCCGGGGACTGCTTTGGCTGCGCGGTCTCCGAGGGCTCCGTGAGTGCCGTCGACTCGGAGAGTTCAGCCGACTGGGAGGGCTGCTGCCGCTCCGCGGCCTCCGCGGGCTCGGGGATCTCCGCGACCTCAGCGGCCTCCGCAGCCTCAGCGGCCTCCGCAGCCTCCCCAGCCTCCGCGTGCTTCGTCGGCTCGGCGGCCTCCGCCGATTCCCTGGACTCGGTCGGCTCGGCGACCTTCGTCGATTCCGTGGACTCCGCCGGCTCGGAGACCTGCTCCGGGGGCTCCTGGTCCGTGGGCTGCTTCTGCTGCCGTGTGGGTTCTGCGGTGGGCGTGGGTTCCGAGGGCGGGGGCGTGGATTCCGGGGTGCGGGTCGGGGTGGGGACCGTGACCTTGTCGAAGGCTTCCGCCACCAGGTCGTGCTCGTCGCGCTGTTCCGGGACCGTGGCCGTGGGGGGCGCAGTCGGTTCCGTGGTGGCGGGTGGGGTCGGTTCTGTGGAGGGGGACGGGATGGGGGGCTCGGTCTGAGGGGTGGTGGTCGGGGCCGATGCCTCCGGCTCGGTGGGCCTCGCTTTGCGTGACCGGCCGAACGCGTTCCGCAGGAGAGTGAGAATGCCCATGTGCGCACCCCTTCGCGTGAGTTGATGCCCGTCGATCCCTGGCCAGGACGGACACGTAAGGTTAGCGGCCCGTGCAGGCGATCTTGGGCAGGGTCGGGGTGTCCCGCACCCGCTCTGTCAAGGGCTGCATTCGGACGCCTCCGTCGTACCGGAGGCCCACCGGTCAACTCCTCTTCCGCTGCCGCAGGTTCACTCGCCGTTCACCCTGCCGCCCGGCTACCGCACATATGTGCCCCTACGGTCACGCTGACACCACGGGCACCCAAGGAGAGAAAAAGTGCGCAAGCTGCTGCCGTTGATCGGAACGCCGTCCGGTTCGCACCCCGGCGGCCGGTCCGCCCTGACCTGCCGCTACCGGTGTGGTGACGCCTGCTTCCACGAGGTGCCCAACACCAGCTCCAATGAGTACGTCGGTGATGTCATCGCCGGTGCGCTCAGCCGGCGGTCCATGATGCGTGCCGCCGCCGTCGTGACCGTCGCCGCCGCCGGGGCCGGCGTCGTCGGGGGCGCCGCCGCTCCGGGCGCGCACGCGGTCGCGGGCGCCGGCAAGGGCGTACCGGAGAAATCCAAGGGCGCGCGCGGGCTGCGGTTCGCGCCCGTCGCGCCCAACACCACCGACGCCGTCACCGTGCCCGAGGGCTACCGGCAGAACGTCGTCATCCGCTGGGGCGAGCCCATCCTGCGTGGCGCGCCCGCCTTCGACCCGGAGAAGCAGAGCGCCAAGGCGCAGACCGGGCAGTTCGGGTACAACTGTGACTTTCTCGCCCTGCTGCCCCTGCGCGGCGAGCGCGGGCGGCAGCTGCTCGTGGCCAATCACGAGTACACGGACGAAGTGCTGATGTTCCGGGGGTACGACGCCGCCAACCCCACCCGTGAGCAGGTCGAGATCGCCTGGGCCGCGCACGGGCTGTCCGCCGTGGTCGTGGAGGAGGACCGGAAGACCGGGAAGCTGACGCCCGTCTCCCGGCACCACCTCAACCGGCGTGTCACCGCCACCACCGAGTTCGAGCTCACCGGGCCCGCCGCCGGTTCCGACCTGCTGAAGACCTCCGCCGACCCGACCGGCACCAAGGTGCTCGGCACCCTCAACAACTGCTCCGGCGGCACCACCCCGTGGGGCACGACCCTGCACGGCGAGGAGAACTTCAACCAGTACTTCGCCAACAGCAGCCGCGCCACCGACAAGCGCTACGGCATCGGCACGGGGGCGACGGAGCGCAAGTGGGAGCGGTTCGACAAGCGGTTCGACGTCGCCCAGGAGCCCAACGAGGTGCACCGGTTCGGGTACGTCGTCGAGTTCGACCCGTACGACCCGACCTCCACGCCGCGTAAGCACACCGCGCTCGGGCGGTTCAAGCACGAGGCGGCGACCGTGCGGCTCACGCACGACGGGCGGCCGGTCGTGTACTCCGGGGACGACGAGCGCTTCGACTACTTCTACAAGTTCGTCAGCAGCAAGCGGATGCGGCACGGCAACAGCCGCTGGGCGCGCGAGCACAACCTCACGCTGCTCGACGAGGGCACCCTGTACGTCGCCAAGCTCACCGGTGACTCCCCGGCCATCGAGATCGACGGCACGGGCAAGCTGCCCAAGGACGGCGAGTTCGACGGCAGCGGTGAGTGGATCCCGCTGGCCACCGCCACCGCCGACGGTGCCGTCTCGCACGTGGAGGGCATGACCGCCGAGGAGGTGTTCGTCTTCACCCGCCTCGCCGGCGACAAGGTGGGCGCCACCAAGATGGACCGGCCCGAGGACATCGAGCCCAACCCGGTCACCGGCAAGGTGTACGTGGCCCTCACCAACAACTCCAACCGGGGCAAGACCGGATACGCGGGCGCCGACGAGGCCAACCCGCGCAACGCCAACAAGCACGGCCACGTGCTGGAGCTGACCGAGCGCTGGAACCGGCCGGAGAGCACGAAGTTCGCCTGGTCGCTGTTCCTGGTCGCGGGCGACCCCGAGGACCCGGCGACGTACTTCGCCGGCTTCCCGAAGGACGCCGTCAGCCCGATCTCCTGCCCGGACAACGTCGCCTTCGACGACTACGGCAACCTGTGGATCTCCACCGACGGCAGCGCCCTCGGCTCCCACGACGGCCTGTTCGGTGTCGCCACCTACGGCGAGCGGCGCGGCGAGCTGAAGCAGTTCCTGACCGTGCCGGCCGGCGCGGAGACCTGCGGCCCGGTCATCCAGGACCGGCGCGTGCTGGTGGCCGTGCAGCACCCGGGCGAGGTGGACGGCGCGACGGTGGAGAAGCCCGCCAGCACCTGGCCCGACGGTCCGGGCACGTACGTCCGGCCCGCCGTGGTCGCGGTGTGGCGCGCGGACGGACGGGACGTCGGCGTCTGAGCCACGGACGGGATGTCTCAGGGGAGGGCTGGGACCGGTGGCGGGGTGCCGCCGCGTTCCAGCCACTCCCGGTACGCGGGAGCCTGGCGGGCGACCTCCTCGTACGCCTCCACCAGCGCCGGAAACACGCCCTCCAGCTCCGTGTCGGTGCGGGCGGCCAGGAGCAGCCGTACGCCGAGCGGGTCGCCGTGCAGGCGGCGGACGGCCGTCTCGGGGCGGGAGGGCGAGGTCGGCTGGACCACGGTGACGACCTCGCCGGTCGCGACCAGGTTCGCGGCGGTGTGGTAGTCGCCGTGCAGCACCGGCGGGTCGAGGCCCGCGGCGCGCAGGACACGGCGCACGGCGTCCCACTCGCCGTCGACCGCCGGGTCGATCATCCAGCGGTCGGCGGCCAGGTCGGACAGGTGGACGACGGGTTTCGCCGCCGCCGGATGGTCGGCGGGCAGGGACACGAACTGCGGTTCGCGTTCGACCAGGACCCGGGTGCGCAGGCTCTCGGGGATGCGCAGCGGGCAGCCCTCCACCTCGTGCACGAACGCCACGTCGAGCTGGCCGTCGGCGACCATGCGCAGCAGCACATTGGCGGAGACGTCCATGTGCAGGGTGGGCTCCTGCGCGTGCCGGCGCAGTCGGCGCAGCCAGCCGGCCAGCGCCCGGCTGGCGGTGGAGCCGATGCGCAGCTGGCGTCCGCCGACGGCGGCGGCGCGGGCCTCG
>NZ_JAOCQE010000411.1 GCF_025290915.1 Streptomyces sp. 15-116A
GCTTCGTCGTCCAGGCCGGCGCGGCCCGGCCCGCCGTCCGCGCCCTGCCGTATCCCGCACCGGCCCTCGCGCAGTGCGGCGGCGAACGCGGCGGCGTCGTCGGCCACGGCACACAGCACACCGATCCCGGAGACCACCACCGGCTCTCCGCGCATCAGCGGTGCTCGCCCATCAGCCGCGCCAGCTCCTCCACCGTCGCGCCGGAGGTGAGCTTCTCCAGCGGCAGGTCGATGTCCAGCTCCTCCAGCACACCCGTGAGAATCTCGGCCCGGTCGATGCTGTTGCAGCCCAGCTCGTCCAGGGTGCGTTCGGGCACGATCCGGGCGGGCTCGATCTCCGGTACGACGGCCGTGGTGTGCCGCCGTATCGTCCGCAGGATCTCCTCGTGGCCGACGGCCGTGGTGTCGCTCATCGCGCAGTGGTTCCTTCCGCGAGCCATTCGTAGTGGCGGTGGTGGTCCTTCACCGAGGTCAGTGCCAGCAGCCGGTCCCGGCCCGGCACCCGGTCCAGCAGTTCCTTCCAGGCGTACGGGTCGATGTCGCGGTCCGCGACCGGTACCAGGCAGCTCGTGCTGTGCGGGAGCAGTTCCTCGTACTCGGCGAACGAGAGGTCCGCGCGGCTCTCCAGCCGTCCCGCGATGTCCACGGCGGCCAGAGTGCCGGCCGCCGTGTCGCGCACGACCCCACTGAAGAACTCCGAGGAGCAGCCCGATCCGTAGGAGAACAGTCCGGCCCTGAGCTCGCCCCGCGGGCGCAGGGTGTCGATCGCGCCGGCGAGCGCGAGGTAGAGCGAGCCGGAGAACAGGTTGCCGACGATGTCGGGGTAGCGCAGCGACGGTGCCACGCGGCGGGCGAAGTCCTCGTCGATCCACCGGCGGTCGGGGAGGCCGGCCGAGGGACCGTCCGGGGAGGCGAACTCCCGCATCAGTCTGCGATGCGCCGCCCGCACCATGCCGGAGAACGGTGTGTGGAAGACGAGCAGGTCGAAGGTGCCGGTCACGTCCGCCTCCGGGACGCGCGCCCGGTAGTCGCCGTAGGCGCCGACCAGGCATTCCAGATAGGCGAGCAGGGACCGGTCGACGTCGGCGATGTCGTGGTCGGGGGTGGGCCGGGCGGTGTCCTGGACCTCGAAGCTGTGGGCGCCCGTCGCCCCGGGATCCAGGGCCAGCACACGGGGTTCCTCGGCGACCAGCAGGGCCACCGCGCCGGTGCCCGTGGCCGGTTCCGCGTAGGAGGCGCGCGCGTCGGCCAGCGCCACGTCGGTGGCGATGACGAGCGCCTTGGCGCCCGGCTCGGCGGCCACGTACCCGGCCGCGAGCCGCAGGGCCGCGGTGGCCGCGAAGCACGCCTGTTTCGCCTCCAGCAGCCGGCACGCCGGTGACAGCCCCAGGTGGGCGTGCACGTAGGAGGCGACGGACTTGCTGTAGTCCAGCCCCGACTCGGTGGCGGTGATGAGGAAGCCGATGCTGTCCCGGTCCTCGGCGGAGAGCCCCGCCAGCAGCGGCGCGGCGGCGTTGACGGCGTTGGTGACGGGGTCCTCGAAGGGCAGCGCCACGGAGCGTGCCGCCATGCCGACGTTGTCGAAGCGTTCGGGGTCCAGGCCCCGCCCGGCGAACAGTTCGCGCACGGCGATCCTGGCCAGACCGCCGTACACGTTCAGGGCGTCGATGCCGATGGGCCGGTCGTTCACGGTCGCCTCCCGGTGCGGTCGAGGAACGCGGCCAGCAGCCGGTTCACCTCGTCGGGATGGGTGACGCAGGGGAAGTGCCCGGCGTCGGGGATCTCCTCGTAGCTCGCGTCGGGGATCAGACCGTGCATCAGGTGGGCGGTCTTGAGCGGGATGACCGAGTCGTGGCGGCCCTGCACGAGAAGGGTCGGTACGGAGATCTCGGGCAGCCGCTCGCGCAGGTCCGGTTCCCCGGCGAAGAGGTCGAGATAGCGCAGGCCGGTGCGGGCGTCCATGCTCTCGCTGCGCAGCAGGAGCTCCGTCAGCCGCTGGCGGTCCCGGGCGATGCGCGGTGAGCCGGAGCCCGACACGATCCGGTCGAAGTCCTCGGCGACCACCCGCTCCAGCCGGTTCACCCCGCCCTCGCGATTGGCGTACCGGAAGGAACCGCAGATCAGGGTGAGGGAGGCGGTCCGCTCCGGGTGGCGCAGGGCGAAGGACTGGGCGAGCAGGCTGCCGAAGGACGCGCCGACCACATGCACCGGTCCCGTCGCCCCGAGCCGGTCGAGGACCTCGGCCCTGCTGTCCGTGAGGCTCGCCAGGCTCAGGTCGGTGGGGGCGGTGCTGGCGCCCACGCCGGGATGGTGGACGACGACGGTCCGGTACCGCCCGGACAGGGCGCGGAACTGCTCGGCGAAGACACCTGCACCCATGTTGAAGGGGTGCATCAGCAGGACGACGGGGCCGTCACCGGCAGCGAACACCTCGACGTCGCCGTCCGCCAGCCGCACCATGTGCCGCTCCACCTCCGGCACCGCCTCGGCGAGCAGTCCGGCGTTCTCGTCGGCGGGCGCGTACCCCTCCTCCAGCTCCTCCACGATGTCGCGCGGCACGGCGGGCCCGGCCGGGGACCGTGTCCCGCCGTCCACCGGCCGGTACACGGCCCGTGCCGGGTCGCCGCCCGCGTCGTCCTCCTCGCCGGCCGGCACCAGGGCGGTCAGCGGCGGCGGGGCGAGGAAGTGCCGGGACAGCCGCCCGGCCAGGTCGGTGATCCCCTTGCGGGGCCAGCCCACGGGCACCGCGAGCCGGATCAGGCCGTCGTCGCCGAGGTGCGGGCCGCCGCGGATCCCGGTGTGCGCGAACAGCCAGGCCAGCACGGACGGGACGGGGTGACGGAGCTCCGACGCGCCCGGCACACGCCGCGCGTCCAGCAGGACGCAGTGCGAGCCGGGGACGTCGACCACCGGGGCGCCTGCCGACCGCAGGGCCTGCCGCAGGGTGGTGACCGCGGCCAGGCGGCGGCGTACGAGCCTGGCGACACCGTCCAGATCGAGCAGCGCACGGCGCAGGGTGCGCCGCTCCAGCAGCCCGGCCCAGGGTCCGCGGGCCGCGGTCTCCTCCCGCAGCAGGTCCGCGAGCTCGGGCAGCGCGGTCGCCACGAGGCCCCCGTGGTGGACGCCGAAGTCCTTGCCGGCGCTCAGCGTGACGGCGTCGGCCTGCGCGAGCAGCTCGCGCGCCGCGTGCCACAGGCCCCGGCCGCGCATCGACTCCTCCCCCTCCACCACGGCCGCGGCGTTCTCCAGCAGCCGGGTGGCGTCCAGCACCAGGGGCACGCCGTGGGCGCGGGTGAGTTCGCGGACCGTGCGCAGTCCCGCGAGGGACAGGGCGACACCGCCCGCGGCGTTGCAGGTGAGTTCGAGCGCGACGAAGGAGACCGGTGTGCCGGTGTCGGCGAGCGCGGCGGCCAGCGCCTCCGGGTCCACGTCGCCGCCCGCGCCGGCCGCGGGCAGCCGCTCGGGGTGGAAGCCGCTCGCGGCGAGGCTGCGCAGCCAGGTCGGGAAGAGACGGTTGTGCGGTACGCGTCCGCGCACGCCCGGCCAGCAGCGGCAGAGCAGCTCCTCGGCCTGCCGGCCCGACGCGGTCGGAATGACCGTCGGGAACGGCAGCCAGGGCAGATCGTCCCCCGCGTCGTCACCGTCGAGAGCCGACTCGGACAGTGTGCGCAGCCGCTCGGCCATGAACGGGTCGGCGCGCTCGGACCAGGAGTCGGTCAGCAGGTCGAACGGGACGTCGGAGAACGGCAGTCGGAGAGGGTTCCACCCGTGCGCGAGCAGCGGGGCGGCATGGGCACCGGCCTCCACGGCCGGGCCGCCCGGGGGGTGGGGCGTGCGCGATGGGGCGGGCTGCCCGCTGTCCTTCCGGGCGGGGGCGGCCTGCACGGCGTGCGCGGAGGGCGCGTCACCGGGCCGACGGCCGGATGAGGTGGTGGCGGCGGAGGACGCGGGGGCGGGCAGCGGTCGTGAGGGCGCCCGCCGGTCGGCCGGGAGGGACGCGGGTGAGGACGGACCGGTCGGGGAGGTCACTCGCGAGGACTTCTCGGCCGCCT
>NZ_JAOCQE010000412.1 GCF_025290915.1 Streptomyces sp. 15-116A
CGCCGGGCACGGCGCGGATCAGGGCGCGGGCGCCGTCGACCACGACGGCGTCCCGCAACCGGCCCTCGCAGCAGCGCACTTCGAAGCGGCTGCCGCCCGCCGCGCCGAGCCGGGCCAGCGAGCCGTCCGCGACCTCGGTGACACACAGGACCCGCACCCGCGGGCCCGGCGGCACCTCGGTGAGCATGTCCTTCACGGTGGTGCTGAACTCGTCGGCGGAGGTCAGGGCGACGCACACCGTGTGCCGTGCCTCGCCGAGCAGCTCGGACAGCGTCTCGTGCGCCGGGTCTACCACCACACCGGTCACCGTCGGGGCACCTCCGGCCGCAGGGTACGAATGGGTCGTGCCTGACTCTACCGGGACCATACGGGGCTCAAGTCACCTGATTTGTGCGGGACTTGGCACACCTCGTCCCAGTGCACCGTCCGGTCGCACCAGCGGTCCAGCAGCACCTGGTCGTGGCCCACGGCCAGCAGGCCCGCGCCCGTCTCCTCGCGGTACTTCTCGACCACCGCGACCAGCGCCGCCGTGGTCGACGCGTCCAGCATGGCCGTCATCTCGTCGCACACGAGCCAGCGCGGGCGCAGCACCAACGCCCGGGCCAGGCAGGCGCGTTGCAGCTGGCCGTCGCTGACCTCGTGCGGGCGCCGGGTGAGCAGGTCGGGTGTCAGGCCCACCGTGTCGGCGAGCTCGGCCACCCGGTCCGGGGCCTGGTCGCGCCGGCCGGTGGCCCGCAGCGGCTCGGCGATCAGGTCGGCGAGGCGCAGCCGGGGGTCGGCGGAGAGGCGGGGCTGCTGGAAGACGACGCCGAAGGCGGTGCGCAGTTCGCGTGGGGCGCGGTGCCGCCAGCGGCGGACCGGGGTGCCGTCGAGGAGGAGCGTGCCGGCGTCGGGGCGGTGCAGGAGCGCCGCGACGCGGGCGAGCGTGGACTTGCCGCAGCCGCTGGGGCCGAGCAGACCCAGCGCCTCGCCGGGGGCCAGGGTCAGGGAGGCGTCCCGGACGACGGGGGCCCGGCGGTCGTATCCGGCGGTGATGGCGCGCAGTTCAAGCACGGGCGTTCTCCGGGGTGGCGGCCGGGGCGACCGGGACCGGGTGGTGACAGGCGACGGATCCGGTCAGGGGCTGCTGGTCACCGCGTGAGTTGACGGATCCGGTCACAGGCTGGCGGTCCCCGGACGCGTCAACAGTCAGCGGGGGCACGTCACCGGACGCATCAACAGTCAGCGGCGGAAGTGCGCCGCACGCGGCGTCCGCTCGTTCGCAACGGGCCGCGAAGGCACACCCCTCGGGCAGGTCGCCCAGTTCCGGAGGCATGCCGGGGATCGGGGTGAAGGCCCGGTCGGGGAGGGCGTCCAGCAGGCCCCTGCTGTAGGGGTGGCGGGGACCGGACGGGCCGAAGAAGGTCTCGGCGTCGGCGAGTTCGACGATGCGGCCCGCGTACATCACGGCCACGCGGTCGGCGATGCGCTCGGCAGCCGCCAGGTCATGGGTGATCATCAGCAGCGCACGGTCCCCGTCGGCGTCGACATGGCGGCGCAGTTCGTCGACGGTGCGGTCCACCAGGTCGCGGTCGAGGCCGGTGGTGGGTTCGTCGGCGAGCAGCAAGGGCGCGTCACCGACCAGCGCGAGGGCGGTGGCGGCGCGCTGCGCGAGGCCGCCGGAGAGCTCGTGCGGGTGGCGGTCGAGGTGGTCCGGCGGGAACGCGGCCCGCCGCGCGGCCTCCTCGGCGGCCTCGCGCAGGCCGGATCGGCCGCGTACGCCGGTGAGTTCGGCGACCGTCTCCTCCAGCTGGGAGCGGATGGTCCGCACGGGCGTGAGGTGCGCGGCCGGGCTCTGCGGGATCAGGCCGATCCGGCGGCCCCGTACCGTGCGGGCCAGGGTCCGCTCGTCGGCGGTGAGCAGGTCGAGGTCGGCCGGGCCTTGATCCGCAGCAGACCCCAGCCGCGCACTGCCCGCCGTCTCGGCGTTGGCCGGGAGCAGCCCGAGCAGCGCGGAGGCGAGCACGGACTTGCCGCAGCCGCTCTCCCCGATCAGCGCGAGGCACTCCCCCGGCGCCACGTCGAAGTGCGCGTCGGTGACGGCGGCGATCCGCCGCCCGCCCGGCATCAGGAACCGCACCGACAGGTCACGCACCGCCAGCACGGGAGAACGCCCGCTCACAGCATCAGCTCCGATCGTCGCCGGGGATTGATCCGCTCCCGCCAGACACCCGCGAGTCCGGCGATCGCCAGGGTCGGGACGATGAGGAACAGGCCGGGGAACAGCGTCGGCCACCAGTCGCCCGCGAGCAGCGAGCCGCGCGCGGTCTGGATCAGCGTGCCGAGGCTGGCGGTGTGGGTGGGCAGGCCGAGCCCGAGGAAGGACAGCGCCGATTCGTGCCACATGGCGTGCGGCACCATCAGGACGGCGGCGAGGCCCGCCTGCGGCAGCACCCCGGGCAGCAGATGCCGTACGGCCACCCGCCACCTCGACGCACCGCCCGAGACCGCCGCGTCGATGTACGGGCGGGAGCGCAGCGACAGGACCTCGGCGCGGACGATACGGGCGGTGGACAGCCAGTGAGTCAGGGCGACGGAGATCACCACGGGCCAGACGCCGGGCCGGAACATGGCGACGATGAAGATGCCGAGCAGCAGGTGCGGCACGGACGACACGGTGTCGACCAGCCGCATGACGGCGCGGTCGACCCAGCCGCCCAGCGCTCCGGCGGTGGCGCCGACCGCGGTGCCGATCACCGTGGCCGTGAGCGCCGCCACCACGCCGACCAGCAGCGACACCCGCAGTCCGTAGACGCAGCGCAGCAGCAGGTCCCGGCCGACGTCGTCCGTGCCGAAGGGGTGGTCCCAGCTCGGCGGGAGGAGCTTCGCGGACAGGTCGACGGCCTGCTGGTCGAGTTGGACGAAGGGCGGGACGAGCAGCACCGCGAGGACGGTCAGGCCGACGAGCGCCGCGGAGGTGCGCAGGCGCAGCGTGTGCGTGGAGCGGCGAGCGGTGCCGTGCCCCCGCCACACGGTCTTCTCGACGGTGGTGTCAGCCATGGCGATCACATCTCACTGAGCTTCACCCTCGGGTCGATCAGTCCGTACAGCAGGTCGGCGAGCAGGTTCCCGGCGAGGACGGCGGCGGTGGCGAGGGTCGTCAGCGCGGCCAGCAGCGGGAAGTCGACGGCGGTGGCCGCCTCCACGGTGGCCGCCGCGATGCCGGGCCAGCTGAAGACGGTCTCCACCAGCAGGGCGCCCGTGATGAGTTCGGGGACGCGGGAGCCGATGAGGGTGAGTACCGGCAGCAGTCCGGAGCGCAGGGCGTGCCCGAGCAGCACGGTGCGCTCGCCGATGCCCCGCGCCCGTGCGCCGCGCACCGGGTCCTCGGCGAGCGCGTCGCCGACGCCCTGACGGACGTACAGCGTGAACCAGGGCAGTTGGGAGACGGCGAGGACACCGGCGGGGAGGATCAGATGGCTCGCCACCTGTCCCGCCGAGACGTGGTCGCTGCCCGTGTCGGTGAGTCCGCCGGCCGGCAGCACGTCCAGCTTCAGGGCGAACACCCACACCGCGAGCAGCGCGATCCAGAAGACCGGCGCGGCCTCCAGCGCGTACGCCAGCGAGGTCACCGTACGGTCGACCAGCGAGCCCGGCCGGCGGGCGGCGAGGACGCCGAGCAGCGTGCCGAGCAGTACGGCGAGGGCGAAGGCGACGGCGCACAGCAGCGTCGACCACACCAGCCGTTCGCCGATCACCTCGGCCACCGGCTGCCGCATCACGCTGGACTGGCCGAAGTCGCCGCCGAGCGCGAAGGTCAGCCAGTCCCACCAGCGGGCGGTGAACGGCCGGTCCACGCCGAGGTTCTCCCGCAGCCGGTCCAGGGTCTCCTGGTCGGCGCCGAGCGCGGCGGTGCCCGCGTACGCCCGCACCGGGTCGAACGGGGAGGCCGCGGCGATGGCGAACACGCCGAAGGTGACGACGAGGAGGACCGGCACGGCGAGCAGCGCCCGCCGGGCCACGAGCCGGGCCATCGGCCCCCAGGGCAGCCGCGCCGC
>NZ_JAOCQE010000413.1 GCF_025290915.1 Streptomyces sp. 15-116A
GCGGGCCCGGGAGCCGGCTCGGCGGCCGGGGCCTCCTGCGCGGCCGGGGCCTGCTCGGCCGCGGGGGCGCCGGAACCGTCGTCGATCAGGGCCAGCTCGGCGCCGACCTCGACCGTCTCGTCCTCGGCGACCTTGATGGAGGACAGCACGCCGGAGGCGGGGGCCGGGATCTCGGTGTCGACCTTGTCGGTGGACACCTCGAGCAGCGGCTCGTCGGCCTCGACGCGCTCGCCCTCGGCCTTCAGCCAGCGGGTGACAGTGCCCTCGGTGACGCTCTCGCCGAGCGCCGGAAGGGTTACGGAAACCGCCATGGTTTCGGTTGCTCCTTTAAAAGTGCGGAAGTCTGTGTCGTCGCGCCCGAGTGACGGAAGGCGTCAGTCGTGGGAGTGCAGGGGCTTCCCGGCCAGCGCCAGGTGGGCCTCGCCGAGCGCCTCGTTCTGCGTCGGGTGGGCGTGGATGAGCTGGGCCACCTCGGCCGGCAGCGCCTCCCAGTTGTAGATCAGCTGGGCCTCGCCGACCTGCTCGCCCATACGGTCGCCGACCATGTGGACGCCGACCACCGCACCGTCCTTGACCTGGACGAGCTTGATCTCGCCCGCGGTCTTCAGGATCTTGCTCTTGCCGTTGCCCGCGAGGTTGTACTTCAGGGCGACGACCTTGTCCGCGCCGTAGATCTCCTTGGCCTTGGCCTCGGTGATGCCGACGGAGGCGACCTCCGGGTGGCAGTAGGTCACCCGCGGGACACCGTCGTAGTCGATCGGGACGGTCTTCAGACCGGCCAGCCGCTCCGCCACCAGGATGCCCTCGGCGAAGCCGACGTGCGCGAGCTGGAGGGTCGGGACCAGGTCACCGACCGCGGAGATGGTCGGGACGTTGGTGCGCATGTACTCGTCGACGAGGACGTAGCCGCGGTCCATGGCGACCCCGGCCTCCTCGTAGCCCAGGCCCTGCGAGACCGGGCCGCGGCCGACGGCCACCAGCAGCACCTCGGCCTCGAACTCCTTGCCGTCGGCGAGGGTGACCTTGACACCGTCCTGGGTGTACTCGGCCTTCTGGAAGAAGGTGCCCAGGTTGAACTTGATGCCGCGCTTGCGGAAGGCCCGCTCCAGCAGCTTGGAGGAGTTCTCGTCCTCGACCGGGACGAGGTGCTTCAGACCCTCGATGATCGTGACGTCCGTGCCGAAGGACTTCCACGCGGAGGCGAACTCGACGCCGATGACGCCGCCGCCGAGGACGATCGCGGACTTGGGCACGCGGTCCAGGACGAGGGCGTGGTCGGAGGAGATGATCCGGTTGCCGTCGATCTCCAGGCCCGGCAGCGACTTCGGCACGGAGCCGGTCGCCAGCAGGACGTGGCGGCCCTGGATCCGCTGACCGTTGACGTCGACAGAAGTGGGCGAGGACAGCCGGCCCTCGCCCTCGATGTAGGTGACCTTGCGGGAGGCGATGAGCCCCTGCAGACCCTTGTACAGGCCCGAGATCACGTCGTCCTTGTACTTGTGGACGGCCGGTACGTCGATGCCCTCGAAGCTGGCCTTCACACCGAACTGCTCGCTCTCGCGGGCCTGGTCGGCGATCTCGCCCGCGTGCAGCAGGGCCTTGGTGGGGATGCATCCTCGGTGCAGGCAGGTGCCGCCGACCTTGTCCTTCTCGATCAGGGCGACGTCCAGGCCCAGCTGCGCCCCGCGCAGGGCCGCGGCGTATCCACCGCTGCCACCGCCGAGGATCACTAGGTCGAAAACGGTGCTGGCGTCGTTCGCCACGTCACGTCCTCCATGCATGTGCGCCACGCCGGTCTCCAGTGACCGGTCGGCGGCTGGTGTCCGGCCGCTCTTTGCTTTCGGCCCTTCGGTGGGGCCCTGTCCTGCCGAGCCCCATCTTCGCACTTGTCGCGTCACTACGAGACGCCGGGCAGGTGTGTGAGACACCCCACGTCTTCAACAAAGGTGAGTGGACCGACGCGAAGGGGCGCGGGAAACTGCGCGAGAACCACCCACGACCCGCACCCGCCGAACAACAACCACCCGAGCTGTCAGGCGCCGGGACCTCGCCCTACCCGCACGCGAGATCCCGGCGCCCAAAGGACAACTCAGCCCAGATCCCCCGCAGCCGTAAGCTCCGCAAGGCGAACCAGCGTCCGCACCCCGGACCCGGTCCCGCCCTTCGGCGTGTACCCGAAGGGCCCACCCTCGTTGAACGCGGGCCCGGCGATGTCCAGGTGCGCCCAGGTGATCCCCTCACCCACGAACTCCCGCAGGAACAGTCCGGCGACCAGACCGCCGCCCATCCGCTCACCCATGTTCGCGATGTCGGCCGTCGCCGAGTCCATCCCCTTGCGCAGGTGCTCCGGCAGCGGCATCGGCCACGCCGGCTCCCCGACCTCCTCGGCCGCCTCGTACACCGCCGTGCGGAACGACTCGTCGTTGGCCATGATGCCGAACGTGCGGTTGCCCAGCGCCAGCACCATCGCCCCGGTCAGCGTCGCCACGTCCACGATTGCGTCCGGCTTCTCCTGCGACGCCGCCCACAGCGCGTCCGCCAGCACCAGCCGGCCCTCCGCGTCCGTGTTGAGCACCTCCACGGTCTTGCCGCTGTACATCCGCAGCACGTCACCGGGGCGCGTCGCCGAACCCGACGGCATGTTCTCGGCCAGCGCCAGCCAGCCGGTGACGTTCACCTCGAGCCCCAGCCGCGCGGCGGCGACGACCGCGGCGAACACGGCGGCCGCACCGCTCATGTCGCACTTCATCGTCTCGTTGTGACCGGCCGGCTTCAGCGAGATGCCGCCCGAGTCGTAGGTGATGCCCTTGCCGACGAACGCGAGGTGCTTCTTCGCCTTGGACGAGGTGTACGACAGCTTCACCAGGCGCGGCCCGGACGCCGACCCGGCGCCGACGCCGAGGATGCCGCCGTAGCCGCCCTTGGTCAGGGCCTTCTCGTCGAGCACCTGCACCTTGATGCCGTGCTCCTTGGCCGCGGCGGCGGCGACCGCGGCGAACGCCTCCGGGTTGAGGTCGTTCGGCGGGGTGTTGATCAGGTCGCGGGCGCGGTTGAGCTCCTCGGCGACGGCGGTGGCCCGCTCGACGGCGGCCTTGTGCGCGCGGTCGCGGGGCTTGGCGCCGAGGATCGCGGCCTCGGCGAGCGGCGCCTTGCCGTTCTTGCCGTTCTTCGCGGCCTTGCCGTTCTCCTTGTAGGTGTCGAAGGTGTACGCCCCGAGCAGCACGCCCTCCGCGACGGCGCCGACATCACCGGCGTCGTCCAGCGGCAGTGCGAACGCGGCCTTCTTGGAGCCGGTGAGGGCACGCGCGGCGACACCGGCGGCCTTGCGCAGCGCCTCGGCGTCGTAGGCGGCGTCCTTCTCGGGCTGGGCGCCCAGGCCCACCGCCACCACGACCGGCGCCTTGAAGCCGGCCGGCGCGGGGAGCTTCGTCACCTCGCCCTCGGCACCGGACGCGCCGAGAGTCTCCAGGACGCCGGCGAGCTTGCCGTCGTACGCCTTGTCCACGGCCTCGGCGCCGGGTGCGACGACCGGGCCGGCGGACCCGGTGCCCTTGGCGACACCGATCACGATCGCGTCGGCCCGCAGGCCGGCCGCCGCGGCGGTGCTGAGAGTGAGAGCAGTCACGGTGGTGAAATCTCGCTTCCGATGTGAAGTTGCAGTGGCCGAAAGTGGTGGGTCGACCGGGCCCGGCGGGCCGCCCCCGGTCTGCGACCTGGGGGTGCGGTCTCGGCGGGGCCTTCCCCGGTGCGGCGAACACTCGGGACGAGACTACGCGCGTATGTGCGTCCGCTCATTCATGTGGGGTTCACTCAGCGCTGAGCGGAAGCGGGAACCGGGGGAGTTCAGGTCAGTTCAGTGACGCGACGACCAGGGCCGTCGTCGCCGCCGTCTCCGCGAGCCCGCCGAACACATCGCCGGTGACCCCGCCGAAGCGCCGTACGCAGTGCCGCAGCAGCAGTTCGGCCGCGGCGACGGACAGGAGCACGGCGAGGACGGTGCGCAGGGCGCCGTACGGTCCGAGGAGCCCGCCCGCC
>NZ_JAOCQE010000414.1 GCF_025290915.1 Streptomyces sp. 15-116A
CGCCCTCGCCGGCTCCCGTCCCAGCCGGTACGCGGCACCACCGGGGCCCGGGGCGATCACCGCGCCCTCGTAGACCCGCAGCTCACGGGTCTTGAGCGAGTCCTTGTAGCGGGCCGGTCCGCTGCCCAGGTCGACCATGCGGACCCCGTCCGCCGCGGCCGCCTCCAGCATGCGCAGGAGCAGGATCATTCCGGGCGAGTACCTGGCGTGGTCGCGGTCGTAGGCGGGGAACCACCAGGACAGGACCGTCGGCGAGCGCAGCCCGAAGTGGGCGGCCACAGGGCGTCCGCCGGCGTACAGCACGGAGAGCAGTCCCCGGCACTCGGGTTCGTCGCCGTGCGCGAGGAGGTCCACCAGGTGGGTGATCCACTCCTGCGCGAAACGGTCCCGCCGGCCGGTGCGCCGGTACTGCGCCGACTTCCAGCGCTTCAGCGCGCGCAGCGCGTCCGGGTCCCGGGCGTCGTACGCGAAGCGCACCTCGCCGGCCTGCCGGGCGAGCCGCCGCTCCTTGGCCCGCGTCTGCCGCAGGAAGCCGGGGGACGTTGTGCGCAGCCGGCCGGTGTAGTGCTCGTAGCCCTCGGCGAGGTCGATCACCGGGTCGGCGAGTTCCTCGACGGCGTGGGGCAGGAAGAGGCGCTGTCCGGCTTCGAGGTTGTCGAACTCCCAGGACGACAGCCCGCACGCCGCCAGCAGGCGGCGCGGGTCGAGCCGGAGACCGGGGCGCAGCACGGCACCCTGGCTGTCCGACACCCCGAGGCCGATCGCCCTTCCCTGACCTAACGGCCCCTTCTCGAAAGGGAAGAAGCCGACCGGCGTGCCGTCCTCCTGCAGCACGGCCACGCGTGCCCCCGGCCTGACGCGGCCGACGGCCGTGGCGAACACCGGGTCGAGGAACGGATTCTCCAGGGCGCCGCACTCGGCCCGCAGGTGTCTCCACATCTTGTGCTCGCCGGCGCCCAGTTCGTCCGGCCGCAGAACGTGCACGCGCTTGTCGGGCATAGGGGTCTCCTGAGTCGTGAAGGGTCGTCAGGGGCGCGAGAGGCCGACGGGCCTGCGTTCTCAGCAGCGGAACGTCTGCAGCGCGACGCCTGGGCGGGCTGTCTCACCCGGTGCCGGGGATCCCGCGGGCGGCGCCTCCGGACGCGACCGGCTTACAGCGCGTGCGTCCTCGAGGGCGCCGTCGCTCGCGTGGCGGGTTTCGGCGGTGGGTGCGGTCCTCGGGGACCGGGCGACGGCTCGGTGCGCGGCGGTGTCCGGTTGGCCCGGGCAGGGCGCCTCGGCGTTCTCGGGCTCGGTGTCGTGGGGCCCGGCCTGCGCCTGGGCAGCGGCACCTGGAACGGGTCCTGCCGCGAGGGCCGGGGAGCCGAGGAGCAGGAGCAGCACGGACGTCAGAAGAATCACCACCGCCGCCCGTCGTCGCCGCACCGTCACCTCCCGGTGTCCTCCCGGCGGGGGCGACAGGCGGTTCCGGCACCGGGCGAGCCCCCCACGAACCACGCGCCGACGCGTCTTCCAGTAGCACCGAGCCCGTCCCCGCCCGTCAACCCCTCCGCGCCGCAACGCGACCCACTCGCCCCGCCCTGGGCGCGGTGGCCGTCCTCGGCCTCACCCTTCACGTCGATTCCGGTGGCGCGGTCGCGTGCCGACGGGCGGCCATGGGCACACGTGTACGGTGACCACGCCTGACTTCCTCTTCGCCCTGGTCGGCCTCGGCGCCCTCGCGGCGGCCGTGCTGCCCCGGCTGGTGGCGGGCCGGCCGCTGTCCATGCCGCTCGTGTTCCTCCTCTGCGGCGTCGGCATCCAGCTGCTGCCGGTACCGCTGCCGGACATCGACCCGGTGTCCGGCAGGGCGTGGGTGGAGCACCTCACCGAGGTGTGCCTGATCGTGTCGCTGATGGGTGCCGGGCTCGCCCTGAACCGGCCCTTCGGACGGCGACGGTGGCAGGCCACCTGGCGGCAGCTGGGGATCACCATGCCGCTGAGCATCGCGGCCGTGGGTCTGCTCGCCTGGACCCTGCTGGACTGGCCGCCGGCCGCCGCGCTGCTGCTGGCGGCGGTGCTCGCGCCCACGGATCCGGTGCTCGCCTCGGAGGTAAGGGTGGGCGCCCCGACCGATTCCGAGCACGACGAGGACGAGGTGCGTTTCGCCCTCACCAGCGAGGCCGGGCTGAACGACGGCCTCGCTTTCCCTTTCGTCCTCGGCGCCGCCGCGCTCGCGGCGGCGGGCGGTGCCCTGACCGGGGGCGGGATCGCCCGCTGGGTCCTGGTGGACGTCCTGTACAAGTGCACGGCCGGGGTGGGGGCGGGTCTCGCCGTGGGCTGGCTGCTCGGCTGGCTGTTCTTCCGGGCGGGGCGGTGGGCGCTGCGGCTGTCCGAGCACCGTGAGGGCTTCGTCGCGGTGGGCGCGACCTTCCTGGCCTACGGGGTGACGGAGCTGCTGCACGGCTACGGGTTCGTGGCCGTGTTCGTCACCGCGTGCCGCATCCGCGCGGCGGAGCGGGCGCACGGGTACCACATGGTGCTGCACGACTTCGTGGAGCAGGTGGAACGCCTGCTGACGGCCGGACTGTTGTTCCTGCTCGGGGCGTTCGTCGCCCAGGGCGGTCTGGCGCCGCTGACCTGGCAAGGCGCGCTGGTCGGGGTGCTGCTGCTGTGCGTCGTCCGCCCCCTGGTGGGCTGGTGCGCCCAGTTCGGAACGGCGGCCGGCACCCGCGAGCGGGTGGTGATCGCCCTCTTCGGCATCCGGGGCATCGGCTCGCTGTTCTACCTCGCGCACGCCCTCGGGGCCCACGGCTTCGGCGTGCCCGCCACGGAGCTGTGGGCCGTGGTGGCGTTCGTGGTGCTGGCCTCGGTCATCCTGCACGGCGTGACGGCCTCCCCCGTCATCGCCCGCCTGGACCGCCTCCGCCGCCACGAGGCCCGGGTGTCCAGACCCGGCGGAGAACCCGACGAGGACGAGGTGGCGGGCAAACGCCTGTGACGTTCGCGCCCCTCACCCTCCCGCGTCGGCGTGCACCGCCCGCACCCACGTCCGGTCCGCCGTCAGACAGCGGTCCACTCTCAGGCCGGCCTCCGCGAGTGCGTCCTCGAACTGCTGCTTCGTCAGCGGCCGGGACAGGACGGTCTGCGTCCATGTGGCGTCCGGGAACACGTACTCCGCGTGGACCGAGTTCACCCCGTCACCGGCCGGCTCCGCCGACACGATCCGCACCGTGAGACCGCCCGCGTCGACTCGCTCACGCGGCAGATTCGTGTGCCAGTCCTCGCCCTCGCGCTGGATCAGCACGCGACCGTCCCTCGCGAGATGCCGCACACAGGTGCGCAGCAGCGCCTGCCGCGTCCCGGCGTCCGCGGCATGAACGAGGAACGACGCGAGCATCACCACCTCGAACGTCTCCCCCAGGTCGAGGTCCTCGATCGGGCTGCACCGGGTGCGCGCCCCGCGGACGCGGTCCAGCATTTCCCGGGACTCGTCCACGGCGGTGACCGTGAACCCGCGCGCCAGGAGCGGGTGGGTGACGCGCCCCGCGCCACAGCCCAGCTCCAGGATGTGCGCCCCGGCCGGTACGGCCCCGGCGACGATGTCGGGCTCGGCACCGCACGGCAGCCGCGCGTACAGCTCGACCGCGCAGCCGTCCGGGGTGATCGCTCCGGGCCCGGTCCCCCGATGTCCCGCTCGCTTCCTCGGCTCCATGCCCGTCCAACGGGCCCGGCCTCACCGGCGTTCCCTGCCGCGCCTGCCAGGAGCGACCCCGCCGGGGGAACACCCCGCTCACCTGCCCGGCGTGCGGCCTCGCCCCGCTCGGTGGAGTCTGGGGATCATGCGGCGTACAGGCGCGCGTGACGGCGCGGGAGACGACGACGTGGAGGCGGTGCTCGACGAGCTGTACGCGCTGCCGCCGTCCGGCTTCGTGCCCCGGCGTGAGGAACGGGCCGCCCAGGCCAGGACGGCCGGACGCGCCGACGACGCCCGGCGGATCCGCGCCGCGCGCCGTCCCACCCTCGCGGCCTGGGCGGCGAACCTGCTGCGCCGG
>NZ_JAOCQE010000415.1 GCF_025290915.1 Streptomyces sp. 15-116A
CGGCCGGCACCGGCTGCTGTCCCGGATCCCCGTGCCCGCCCGGCTGCACGGCCTGAGCCTGCCCGACCCGGTGCGCTCCACGAGGACACTGCTCACCGGCCTCGGTGCCGTGTCGGCCGGGATCCTGGTGAGCGTGCTCATCGCCGGGTCCTCCTCGCCCGGAGGCGGCGCCGACCCCACCGGATCCTCCAGCTCCGCGGGCGGCAGGGGCGTCGTACCGTCGGTGTCCCCGCCCGGCGTCGCCGGACTGCCCCCGGCACCCGGGCAGACCCGGCTGCGCAATGTCGCCTCCGGGCTGTGCCTCGACACCCGGGGCGAGCCCCAGGACGGGGTCGGCACCCGGCTCGCGGAGTGCTCCGCCGCGTGGAGCCAGCAGTGGACGCTGGAGGAGGACGGGCTGCTGCGCAGCGTGGCGGACCCCGGGCTGTGCCTGGACTCGCACAAGGACGCCGGAGTCGTGGTCCTGGGCACATGCCCCGAGCAGGACGATCGGCGGGGCGACGACGTGCGCTACGACCTGACCCCGCTCGGCGAGCTGCTGCCCCGCTGGGACCGGCAGCTGGCCCTCACCCCGGCCGGCCTCGACGCGAACGCTGACATCGTCGTCAAGGTGCGTGACCAGACGGTGGGCCAACGCTGGGTGACGGACTCGGTGGGCACCACCGCCACCGGATCGCTGTCGATCAGCGACTCCGCGACGCAGGCCGCGCGCCCCGCGGGACTGACCGGGCACGGGTCGTGAGCACCCCGGCCGGGGCGGACCGACCCCGATCCGCCCCGGCCGGACCGCGCATCGCCGGTCAGACCAGGTCCCCGGGGCCGATCGTCGCCGGGCCGGCGTGCCCGGACAGGGCGAGGGTGAGGTCCAGTTCGGCGAGCAGACAGCGGATCACATGCTCGACGCCCGCCTGCCCGTCCAGCCCGAGCCCGTAGACGTACGGCCGGCCCAGCAGCACCGCCCGCGCGCCCAGCGCCAGCGCCTTGAACACGTCGTCGCCGGTGCGCACGCCGCTGTCGAACAGCACCGTGAGCCGGTCGCCCACGGCCTCCACCACGCCCGGCAGCGCGTCCGCCGCCGCGATCGACCCGGCCACCTGACGGCCGCCGTGGTTGGACACCACCACCCCGTCCATCCCGGCGTCGGCCGCGAGCCGGGCGTCGTCGGGGTGCAGCACCCCCTTGAGGACGATCGGCCCGTCCCAGTTCTCCCGCAGGAACGCGAGGTCCGGCCAGGACTTGGCGGGATCGGAGAACATGCCGACGAAATGCATCACCGCGGCGTTCGGGTCCTCGTGCACGGGCTTGGCCAGTCCCGCCTGGAACGCGGGGTCCGAGAAGTAGTTGGCGGTGCCCACCCCGCGCAGGAACGGCAGATACGCCTGGTCCAGATCCCGGGGGCGCCAGGACAGCAGGGGAGTGTCCAGGGTGACCACCAGCGCGGTGAACCCCGCCGCCTTCGCCCGGCCGAGAAAGCTCCGCGCCACCTCCGGGTCCTTCGGCCAGTACAGCTGGAACCAGCGCTCCCCCTCGCCCATCGCCTCCGCGACCTGCTCCATGGGCGTGCTGGACGCGGACGACAGGATGAACGGCACGCCTTGCGCGGCGGCGGCCCGGGCGGCCGCCGGCTCGGCGTCCGGGTGCATGATCGACAGCACGCCGACGGGCGCCAGCGCGAGCGGTGCGGGGAGCGTGCGGCCCAGCACCTCGACCGACAGATCGCGGTCGTGCACGTCCCGCAGCATGCGCGGCACGATCCGGCGGCGCGCGAGGGCCTCCCGGTTGGCGCGAGCGGTGCTGCCGTCGCCCGCGCTGCCCGCGACATAGCCGACCGGGCCCGGCCCGAGGCGCTGCTCCGTCAGCTCCTCCAGCCGGGTCAGATCCGTGGGCAGCCGGGGCACGGCCCCCGTCATCCCGTTCAGATAGATCTCGTACTGGAAGTCCGCCCAGTGCTTGCCCATACGAGCCGACCCGCCTCTCCTCGTCACACCGTCAGGCCCCTGCGGGGCCCGACCATACCGGCGAGTAGGCGCGGAACCGACAGTGCCGGCGGACGGACCTCCTGACGACGCCGTTCACTCGCCGTCGGCCGTGGACGTGTCCTCCTCTTCCGGCTCGCCGTCCGGGCCCTTGGACCTGACCCGCTGGACGTGCTCCAGGGACTCGCGCAGTTCCGTGAGCCAGTCGTCGGTGTGCCGTTGCACCAGCCGCACGCACCAGGCCAGCGCCTCGCTGCGGCTGCGGGCCACTCCGCCGGCGATCAGCGTGTCCAGCACCTGCCGCTCCGGCTGGCGCAGCCGGGTCATGACGGGCGCCGCGACATGCGTGAACAGCGCACGCTGCCCGTCGCACTCCACGCCCCAGGAGACCTTCCTCCCGAAGCGGTGCTCGGCGTCCCTGGCGACCGAGATCCGGGCGTCCCGGGTGCGTTCCCGGAACTCCTGGATCCGGCCCTCGATCGCCGCCTCCCGCTCGGCCGCCGAGGCGTCCTCGGCCGGCGTGGGCGCGGGAATGCGGCCGATCACCGTGATCTCCTCGCGGTCGACCGTGACCTCGGCCAGCTCCTCGAAGAGATCCTCGGGGAGCCGGCCGGTGAACCAGCCCCGCAGTCGCTCTCGCTGCTCTGCCGTAATCATGTAATGACCATTACTCGGCCGTTTCATGAACACAAGGGGTCGGTGAACGCTCTGCCGAGAGCAGAATCGGAATGTTTCAGGCCGATTAACGAGCAGCCGTATTTCGGCCATCTGGCCACTTCGCGCACTCGGTAGCCGTGCGATTACAAGGGCAGCGCTCGAATCTTCCGTGACTTCCCGCCACTGATTCAACACGCAATGTTACTGAAATCCACACGGTCGAGATGAGTTTCCCGGGCGGACTCGGCAGACTCCGGGGCGCCGGTTCGGCACCGACCGAGCACGAGCCGGCGTTTTCCACACGAGCGGAAGGATGCACACAATGCGGAACACCGCGCGCTGGGCCACCACCCTCGGCCTCACGGCCGCCGCCGTCTGCGCACCCCTGTCCGGGGCCGCGACGGCCGCCCCGGGAACCGGCCCCTCCGCGCTCTACGCCCCCTCGGCCCTGGTCTTCACCGTGGGTCACGGCGAGAGCGCGGCAAGCGCCACACCGGAACGCGCGGTCACCTTGACCTGTGCCCCCCGGCCGTCGGGCACCCACCCGGCCGCCTCCTCGGCCTGCGCGGAACTGAACGGAGTCGGCGGCAACCTGAGCGCGCTGACGATGCGCCAGGGCGTCTTCTGCACCAAGGAGTACGACCCGGTGGTCGTCACCGTCGACGGGGTGTGGCAGGGACAGCGCGTCTCCTACGAACGCACCTTCGGCAACGCGTGCGTGATGAACGCGCACGGTTCGGGCGTCTTCGCCTTCTGAGACCGGGATCGCACGGTTCCCGTGACCGCGCGGCGGCCCGCAGATATGGGGAGTGCGAGCCCCCTCGCGGAACGTGCGATCTCGCGCAAGGAGGCCGGCGGGCGGAGTGGGGCCGCCCGCCGGCCTTCGGCATTCCCGAGGGTCAGGCCCGGTCCCGGTGGCTGGTGTCGCACCAGGGATAGCGGCGGCTGCGGCGGCAGGTGCACAAGGCCACCCGGAAGCGGTCCGAACGGACGACCGTGCCGTCCTCCAGCTCCACCTCCACCGGACCCTCCACCAGCAGCGGGCCCTTGCGCTGGACGGTGACACGACGGGGGGCGTCAGACGGGGAGTTCGGCACGGACCACCACCAGTTCCTCTGTGTCCTCGGTTCCTCGCAGCAGTCCCCGCTCGCGCAGCCAGCGGGCCCTGGCCTTCAGTACCGGGCCGAACGCGATACGCCGGCGCCGTGTCACCGCGGCCTTCAGGCCGGCCGCCCGCAGCAGACCGACCGTGACCTCGGGCCCGCTGAGCGCGGACTGCACCAGCAGCAGCACCCCGCCCGGCCGCAGCCGCGCGGGCGCCTCGC
>NZ_JAOCQE010000416.1 GCF_025290915.1 Streptomyces sp. 15-116A
ATAGTGTTTCGGTGGTCATAGCGTAGGGGAAACGCCCGGTTACATTCCGAACCCGGAAGCTAAGCCTTACAGCGCCGATGGTACTGCAGGGGGGACCCTGTGGGAGAGTAGGACGCCGCCGAACAATTATTCCGGGAGACCCCGCACCGTTTGGTGCGGGGTTTTCTGCGTTCTAGGGGGCCGTCTTGCAGACGGCCCTTTTGCTCACAGTCGGCCGGCTGCCTTCAGCGCCAAGTACGCGTCCGCCAGTGCCGGTGCCAATTCGTCCGGTGTCGCGTCGACGACCGTAACGCCGAGGCGGCGGAGGTGTTCCGCCGTGCGGCTACGTTCCGCGTGGGACTGGGCCGCTGCCGCGGCCTCGTAGACGGCTTCGGGGTTGCCGCGGGCCTGGGCCATGCGGGCGATGTGCGGATCCGCCACCGAGGCCAGAAGGACCGTGTGCCGCTGCGTCAGTTGGGCGAGTACGGGCAGGAGGCCCTCCTCGATGGGGGCTGCGTCCAACGTCGTGAGCAGCACGATCAGCGAGCGGCGAGGTGCCGTCCGCAGTGCCGTGGCCGTGAGGCCCCGGGCGTCGGTCTCGATCAGCTCGGGCTCCAGCGTGGCCATGGCGTTGACCAGTGACGGGAGCAGGTCGCCTGCTGTGCGGCCCTGGACGAGGGTGCGCAGGCGGCGGTCGTAGGCGAGGAGGTCGACGCGGTCGCCGGCGCGCGAGGCGAGGGCGGCCAGGAGCAGGGCCGCGTCCATCGAGGCGTCCAGGCGGGGGATGTCGCCGACGCGGCCCGCGCTGGTGCGGCCGGTGTCGAGGACGAGCAGGATGTGGCGGTCGCGCTCGGGCCGCCAGGTGCGGACGGCGACGCTGGACTGGCGGGCCGTGGCGCGCCAGTCGATGGAGCGGGTGTCGTCGCCGGGGACGTAGTCGCGCAGGCTGTCGAACTCCGTGCCCTCGCCCCGTGTGAGCACGCTGGTGCGGCCGTCGAGTTCACGCAGGCGGGCCAGCTTGGAGGGCAGGTGCTTGCGACTCGTGAACGGAGGGAGGACCCGTACCGTCCAGGGGACCTTGTGGGTGCCCTGGCGGGCGAAGAGACCAAGGGGGCCGTAGGAGCGGATGGTGACGCGGTCGGCCTGGCGGTCGCCTCGCCGGGTGGGGCGCAGGCGGGTGGTGATGCGCCGGCGTTCGCCCGGGGGGATCAGCAGGCGGTGGCGGGAGGCCGTCAGCTCCGTGCCCGGCTGCCAGCTGCTGGGAGGCCAGGCGTCGCGGACGCGGGCGCGCAGCGGGCGGCGGGACGGGTTCGCGATGGTCAGGGTGACGTCGGCGGTGTCGCCCAGACGGGCGGAGGTGTCGCCTGTGCGGGTGAGGCCGAGGCGGCGTACGGGGGCGGCCAGGGCGTAGTCGCAGGCGCAGGCCACCGCCAGGGGGCCGTTGACGGCGAGGAGGCCCGTCCAGCTGGGTTCCCAGATGCCGACAGGGAGGGAGCCGAGGGCCGCGAGGAGGGCGGCGCGTCCGGTGAGTGCCATCAGCGGGGGACGGGGACGTGGGCCAGGATGGCGTTGATCACCGAGTCGGCCGTGACGCCTTCCATCTCGGCCTCCGGGCGGAGCTGGACGCGGTGGCGGAGGGTGGGCAGGGCGAGGGCCTTCACGTCGTCGGGGATGACGTAGTCGCGGCCGGTCAGCCAGGCCCAGGCTCGGGCGGTGGCAAGCAGCGCGGTGGCGCCTCGGGGGGAGACGCCGAGGGTGAGGGACGGCGATTCGCGGGTGGCGCGGCAGATGTCGACGACGTACGCGGTGATCTCGGGGGAGACGGTCGTCTTGGCGACGGCGGCGCGGGCGGCTTCCAGGTCGGCGGCGGTCGCGACGGGGCGAACTCCGGCGGCGCGCAGGTCGCGCGGATTGAAGCCCTCGGCGTGGCGGGTCAGGACGTCGATCTCGTCCTGGCGGGAGGGCAGGGGGATGGTGAGCTTCAGGAGGAAGCGGTCCAGCTGGGCCTCGGGCAGGGGGTAGGTGCCCTCGTACTCCACCGGGTTCTGTGTCGCCGCCACGAGGAAGGGCTCGGGGAGGAGGCGGGGGGTGCCGTCGACGGTGACCTGGCGTTCCTCCATGGCCTCGAGGAGGGACGACTGGGTCTTGGGGGGCGTGCGGTTGATCTCGTCGGCGAGGAGCAGGTTGGTGAAGACCGGGCCGGGCTGGAAGGAGAACTCGGCGGTGCGGGCGTCGTAGACGAGGGAGCCGGTGACGTCGCTCGGCATCAGGTCGGGGGTGAACTGGACGCGTTTGGTGTCGAGTTCGAGGGCGGCGGCGAGGGTGCGGATCAGCAGCGTCTTGGCGACGCCGGGGACGCCTTCGAGGAGGACGTGGCCGCGGCAGAGCAGGGCGACGACGAGGCCGGTGACGGCGGGGTCCTGCCCGACCACGGCTTTGCCGATCTCGGCGCGCAGGGCTTCCAGGGAGGCCCGGGCGGCGGCCGGATCCCCGGTGTGCGCGGCGTTGTCAGTGGTCGGGTCCATCATGGACGGCGTACCTCACTTTCGAGGGCGTCGAGTCGGTCGGCGAGGTGGATCAGGCTTGCGTCGTCGCCGGGTGGCGGGCCGAACAAGAGGGTGTGCAGGGACTGTTGTCCGTCGCCCTGGAGGCGGGCGGAGAGTGCGGGGAGCAGGGCCTCGGGCGTGTGCGCCTGGGTGACGGGGATGCCGACGAGGGGGGCGAGGCGGGTGCGGGTGGTGGAGCGAAGAGCGGCGGCGGCGCGGTCGCGGGCGTTCGCCTTGCGGTAGAGGCGGGCGCGGCCTTCGACGGTTTCGGAGGCGCGGATCGCCACGGGGAGTTTTTCGGGCACCAGGGGGCCGAGCCGGCGTGCCCGCCAGAGGGCGGCCAGGGCTGCGGCAATGAAGAGCTGCAGCGTGCCCCAGAGCCAGCCGGAGGGGAGCAGGTCGAAGAAGCCGCGTTCGTCTTCCTCAGGCAGGGCGGAGGCGTCGGCGAGTGAGGGGAGGTACCAGACCAGATGCGGGCGGGAGCCGAGGAGTTGGAGGGCGAGCGAGGCGTTGCCCTGTTCGTCGAGGCGGTCGTTGAGGAGGATGTCGGGCGCCCCGAGGAGCACGGTGTCGCCGTCGCCGGAGGAGGCGGGGACGCGCAGCAGCGTGGCCAGGCGCTCGCTGGGGTAGCACTCGTCGGCGGTGACGTGGGCCGTGCTGTAGCGGATGCCACCCGTGTCGGCGGTGCCCGCGCGGCGGGCGGCGGGCAGGTCGCATTCGGGCGCGAGGGTGGTGTCGAGGCTGGTCGCCGGGTCGGCGGTGACACCGGGGGCGAGGCGCTCCACGGAGGCGCTGCCGGAGGCGACCAGGACGGTGCGGCCGCCGCCGGCGTCGAACGCCGAGTGCAGCCGGTTCTGCTGACCGGGGGTCAGCAGGTCGGGGACGGCGACGAGGAGGGTCGTGTCGGGGCCGGCTGCCGCGGCCGCTTCGTCCAGGGTCGTGACCACGCGCGTGGCCACGCCGCGGTCGGCGAGGAGTTCGGCGACGGCGCGGCTGCCGCCCGGGTCGGCAGAGCGCGGGTCGAGTTCGCCGTGCCGGCTGTCGGAGCGGACCAGGGCGATGGCGACGGCCGCCGCGATCAGCACCACCAGCGCGAGGGCGATGCCTCGCGTGCGGGTCCACACCTGGCGGGCGGTGGGCGAGGCCGAGGTGGACGGGAGCGTGGCCTCGGTCGTCATCCGGCGGCTCCCTGGCGGGCGTTGCGGTGGGTGGTGTCGGTGGTGCTGGGGGCCGTGCTGCTGTTCGCGGGCTGTGGTCTGGTGCGTTCCAGGTCGCGGTCGAGTGCGGCGATGCTCCGGTACGACTCCTCCGTCGCCGTCCTGCCGCCGTATGTCACGTCGTCGAAGGCGCGGGCCGCCGCGTGCAGCCGGTCGGTGTGGGCGGGCAGGGCGCGGCCGGCCTCGGCGGCGGCCTCGTCGGCGGTGCG
>NZ_JAOCQE010000417.1 GCF_025290915.1 Streptomyces sp. 15-116A
GCTCGGCCAGCACGGCGGGCACGGGCAGCTCGCCCAGCCAGTCGCTGCCCACCAGCCCTTCGCCGGGCGTCCAGCCGGGCGTCAGCAGCAGCCCGTCGACCTCCGACTCCAGCAGCCGCTCGACCTGCGCGCGGTCGCTGCCGGCGCCGTACGGCGCGATCCCCAGGATCACCCGCGCCCCGGCCGCCGTCGCCGCCTCGTCGGCCCCGGCGATCACCTCGTCGAAGTACTGGCCGACGGTCGGCACCAGCATGCCGATCACCCGCCCCTGGCCCCCGGCCTCCCCGCCGACGGGGAGCGACACCGAGCCGTGCGTCCGGCGCAGGCTGCCGTCCTCGGCGAGCGCGGCGACATCACGCCGTACCGTGACCGCGGGGATGCCGAGGCGCTCGGCGAGCTCCACGACCCGGATGGACCCGGCCTCGCGCACGACGTCGAGAATCCGTGCACGCCGGTCGTGCGCCGAAGCGGCCATCGAGTCACCCCAAGCTTCCACAAGCGTCTACGGCTGTCTCTGGGAGCATAACTGATCAGGACCAGGTCATCTGATCAATCACTCACACTCCTCGCACTCCTTCAGCGGCCTGTAACGGCTGGTGGACAAGGACCGGCTCGCCCTCGTGGGTGCCGGAAGCCGTATGTCAGGATTGAGGCTCATCAGACTTGGTACGAGTCCACCCGAGGGGGGTTGGATGTACGGCAACAGGGGGGTCGGGGCGTTCGCGGGGAGGCGGGCGTCCGCGGCGGTGCTGGGGGCGGCACTGCTGATGACGGGGTGTTCCTCGTCGGACGGCGACAAGGAGAAGGAGCCGGAGGCGGCCGGCGCGGAGATCACGCAGCAGCCGAAGGAGTCCAACCCCTTCTGGGTCAACCCCGACGGCCTCGCCGCCCGCAAGGTCGCCGAACTGATCCACGACGGCAAGGAGAAGGAGGCCGAGCAGATCCGCAAGATCGCCGAGCAGCCGGTCGCCGAGTGGATCAGCCCGGAGAACCCCGAGGAGCAGGCCCGCGGCTACACCGAGGCCGCCGACAAGACGGGCCGCACCGCCCTGCTGGTCCTCTACAACATCCCGCACCGCGACTGCGGCCAGTACTCGCAAGGAGGCGCCGCCGACGGCAACGCCTACCGCGACTTCGTGAACGACGTGGCCAAGGGCATCGGAGACCGCCCGGCCACGGTGATCCTGGAGCCCGACGCGGTCCTCCACCTGGTCGACGGCTGCACCCCGCAGCAGTTCCACGAGGAGCGCTACGACCTCCTGAGCGGCGCCGTGCAGAAGCTCACGGCCCTGAAGAACACCAAGGTCTACCTGGACGCGGGCAACGCCGGCTGGGGCAACCCCGACCAGATCTACGACCCGCTCAAGCGGGCCGGCATCGACCAGGCCGACGGCTTCTCGGTGAACGTGTCGAACTTCTACACCACCGAGGACTCCATCGCCTACGGCAAGCAGCTCTCGGCGAAGGTCGGCAACAAGCCCTTCGTCATCGACACCAGCCGCAACGGCAACGGCCCCTACACCGAGGGCGCCGCGGACGAACGCTGGTGCAACCCTCCTGGCCGGGCCCTGGGCGAGACCCCCACGGTGAAGACCGCCGACCCCTTGGTCGACGCCTACCTCTGGGTCAAGCGCCCCGGCGAGTCCGACGGCGAATGCAAGGGCGGCCCCAAGGCAGGCCAGTGGTGGGCGGATTACGCCCTTGATCTGGCAAAAGCCAGCGAATAAAAGCACACAAAGAAGGCCGCGTCCCTCAAGAAGGGGCGCGGCCAACTCGCATTTAGGGGCGCGGGGAACTGCGCGACCAGCCCCCACGGCGCCGCAGCCGACTACGGCACCTGCACCCACTGAGCCTTACTGGGCGTACCTTCCCCATCGCTCACGAACAGCATGTACCAACCCGACTGCACCAGGTTCTTGTTCTTCGGCACCGTCACGGTCAGCTTGTCGCCGTCCGCCTCGAAGTCCAGCGCGATGGACCGCATGTCGACGTCGGTCACGTGGGTCGAGGCGCTGGGCCGGACCAGCCGAGCCTTCTTGATCTTCGCGGCGTCCTTCGACGTGAACGTCGCCGACGCACCGCGCTCGACCGTCTTCGGCCCACCGGAGAGATCCGGCTGCTCCCCGTCCCCGTACAGATACGGCGGCGTGTAGATCTCGATCCGCTGCTCGAACTTCCCCGGCTTCGTGTTCGCCTTGTCCGCGTACAGCGAGTCGGACCCGAAGAACATCACCCGCCCGTCGGGCAGCAGGATCGACCCGGAGTGGTAGTTCCGGCCCACCAGCGGATCGGCGACCCGCTTCAACTCGTTCTTCTCGGTGTCGTAGATCCGCGCCTCGAGGATGTTCGAGTCGCTGCGCCCGCGGTAGTCCTCCGAGCCGCCGGAGATCAGCACCTCGTCGTTCGGCAGGATCGAGGCCTGCGGATAGCGCGTGCCCTTGTCCAGCGACGGCCCGTCCACGAACTTCGGGTCGTCGGCCTTCAGATCCACGAGGCGGGTCTTCTCGCTGGACAGCTTGGACTCGCCGACCCCGCCGCCGCCGATCACCATGTACTTCTCGTCCTGCGCCGGCGGCAGCAGCACCGTGCCGGACGTCTCCATCATGTTGGGATCGCTCAGCCCGGGGATCTTGGTGAACTTGTTGGTCTCCACGTCCCAGACGCCCGGGTCGCGGCCCACGTCGTCAGGTCCGTAGCCCGCGTTGGAACCCGAGTAGAAGATCTTGCCGTTCTGCATCAGGAACAGCGCCGGGTAGGTCGGGAACTGACGGACCTTCTCGGTGTAGGTCCACTTCTTGGTCTTCGGGTCGTAGATCTCGTTCTTGCCCGGGACCAGCTGGCCGATGTCGTCGAGGCCGGAGACGCTGAGGATCTTGCCGTCGCTCAGGGTGGTGAGCGTCGGGTACCAGCGGGCCTCCTTCATCGGGTCGACCTTGATGTACTTCTCGGCGACCGGGTCGAACTCGTAGGCGTCCCGGATGCCCTGGAAGTCCTTCTTGTCCAGGGCGAGCTTCTCGGCGATGCCGTACGTGTTGCGCGCGTCGGCGCCGGTCAGGCCCTCGATGCGGTAGTTGTCCTGCGTACCCGTCTCGTACTTGGCGCCTTCCTTCTGCGCCTCGACGTAGGTGCGGCCGTAGCCCGGGGTGTTGCCCAGGAACTCGCCGGTCTCCTTGTCGAAGTTCTTCTTGGCGCGCGGGACGAGCACCGGGTCCTTCGAGACGAAGGTCTTGCCGTTCTCCTTGCCGGTGAACTTGGTGCCGGCCGGAATGGTGATCGGCTTGTCCGGGTTCTCGTTGTGGACGACCATCAGGCCGCCCGCCTTCTTCACGTCACCCTTGAGCTTCTCGTACCGCTTGGTGCCGCCCGCGATCAGCAGATTGCCGTTGGCGAGCTGGGTGTGGCCGGTGCAGAACAGGTCGGTCGGCGTCGGGACCTTCTTGATGGTGCCCTTGACCGGGTCCCAGATCCGCGTGTCGTACTTCTTCGCGTCGAAGTTGTCCTGGTTGTTGCCGGACCCCGCGACGAGCAGCACCTTGCCGGTGCGCAGCAGCGCCGCGTGGATCGTGTTCTGCCGGTACTCCTCGGGAAACTCGACGATCTCCCACTTGCCGTTGGCGGCTTTGTACTCGGGTTGGTTGATCTTGTACTGGTGGTATTTCTCGGTGCCGAAGCGGTACAGCCACGGCCCGTTCATTCCGGCCAGCGCGAGTACCACCGCCGTGCCTATCGCGATCCGACGGGCGCGACGGCGGCCTGCACGGTCCTTCATTCCTTACGTCCCCCAAGTCCACCAAGGGCGATCTGCATGGTCTGGTCATTGCCCGGGGCGTTCCCGGTGCCCGGCCCGCCGGGTCCGCCCGGTCCGCCGTGCGAGCCGGCCCAGCTGGGCCGGTCCTGCCGCGGGTGGCCGGTGTGCGGCTGCGGCATCCGCGGCAGCGCCTGCGTCC
>NZ_JAOCQE010000418.1 GCF_025290915.1 Streptomyces sp. 15-116A
CCGCGTGGTGGCGGGGCGTGCGCCCTCGCGCGGCGGCCGGGCGTGCGCCGCGGCGCGGTGGCCGGGGGCTACGCCCCCGTGCGTTCCGCCTTCAGCAGCCGGGCCAGTTCCAGCCGCTTGATCTTGGTGGTGGCGGTCTGCGGCAGGTCGTCGAGCTTCCACTGCACGGGCTCCGCCATCGCGGGCAGGCCGGCCACCGCCCGCTTCCAGGCCGCGAGGTCGAGCGGCTTGTCGTCGCGGGTGCACACCACGGGCAGCGGCCTGCCGTCCTCGTCGGGGACGATGATGACCTCGACGAGCTCCGGTATCCGCGCGAAGAGCGTGTCCTCGATCTCCAGGGTGCTGTCGATGCCCTCGATCTCGTCGACCTCGCGGTCGAGCAGGTGCAGGCAGCCCCACTTGGTGCGGTAGCCCAGGTCGCCCATGCGCCACCACTCGCCGTCGGCCTGCTTCTCCCACCGCTCGTGCTCGCCGAGGTAGGTGACGATCCGTCCGTCCGAACGCACCTCGATGTAGCCGGGGTTGGACTTGGTGGGCCGCCGGCCGTCGCGGCTGACCACCCGGACGCCCGTCATGCCGGGGAACGGGGAGCCCACGCAGCGGCCGTCGGCGTCCGCGCCGCGCTTCTTCGAGTAGGTGCGCCCGGCGATCGGGCCGACCTCGCTCTGCCCGTACATCTGCACGAACTGCGGGTTCTCGCGGCGTGACGCGGTCAGCATCAGGTGCACCGTGCGCGGGTGGATGGCGTCGAAGGTGCTGCTGAAGTACTTCACGTTCGCCAGCGGCCGGCGCGGGTCGTCGACCAGCACCTCCCAGCGCAGGAACGTGTTCGGGTGCGCCTCGATCAGGCCGGGCGGCGCCTGCCGGAACACCTCGGCCACGACGTCCGGGTCGTCCTCCCGGAGAATGATCATCGGGTGGCCCTGGAGGATCGTGATCGGCATGGCCGTGAACATCCGCGAGTGCACGAACGACACGTGGATGGCCACCGGTTCGCTGCGGCCCACCAGGGACGCCACCGTGCCCTGCGGGCGGTAGCGCGCCTCGAAGGTGCGCCCGGTGTGCACCGCCAGCTTGGGCGTTCCGGTGGTCCCGGAGGTGTGGGTGACCAGCGTCGGGTGGTCCGGCGGCATGGTCACCGGCGCGACCCGCGGGGAGCCGGCCAGCGAGTCGAGTCCGACGGCCTGCTCGTGGCTGCCGGAGGCCAGGAGCACCTGCCGGGCCAGGCCGAAGATCTCGGCTGGCAGGTGGTGGTCCAGCTTGTCCTGGTCGGTCACCAGGTACGGCCGGTCCACGCGGCGCACCAGCTCGCACACGGTGGCGCCGTCGAGCTTCGGGGACAGCAGCACCGGGACGGCGCCGATCCGGGCCGCGGAGCAGGCCAGCAGCGTGATGTCGAACCCGTTGGTCTTGTGGACGACCACGCGTTCCCCGGACCGGACGCCCGCCGCCCACAGCCGGGAGGCCAGGTCGTCGACCAGGTCGGCGACCTCCGTCAGCGTCATGCGGCGCCCGCGCTCCGGAGCCACGTCGAGATCATGGTCGAGAATCACGGAATTCGCCGGATGCCGGGCCGCGGCCCGGTCGAACAGCGTGCCCAGCCGAATTCCCTTGTTTCCGATGCGCTGGAGAAACATGTGCCCACCCTCTCCTCCGCCGTGACGGTTCCTCAGCCGTGCGGCGGGCCGTGTGAATTCAGGCTCCCGTACGGATCACCGGGGAATTGTCACTGCTTTTCGATGACGGCCTTGATGCGGTTCAGCGTGGCGTCGAGGTCCTGTTCGAGCTTGGCGGTCCAGTCGGCGACGAAGCGCCTGCGGTCGGCCTCGTCGAGATCGGCGACGATCTTGTGGATGCCGGCGGTCGCCCGGCCCATGCGGAAGTGGTGGGTGAGCACGCAGCCGTCGCCGTCGGGCGCCATGTCGAAGCCCCAGATGCTCTCCTGGTCCTCACGGGCGTGGGTGAGCATCATCCACCGGAACGTGCGGCCGGGCTCGGCGGCGGTGATGCGGCACTCGGTGTGCCAGACGCCGCGCACCAGCGGGGCCCAGGCCACGACGTCCTCGCTGCGCAGGTTCTCGCCGCGGAAGACGGCGCCGACGGTGGACGGTTCGCCGGCGACCCACGTGCCGCCCCGGCATTCGGGGCTCCATTCCGCACTGCGCGGCAGGTCGCTGACGACCGAGTAGACCTCGAGCGGGGTCGCGGAAATGTGAATGTCCGCCTTGAGCTCGAAGAGCGGGGAGGTGTCGATGATTGACTCAGTCATGGGCAGAATTCTGTCCAGGCCGTCCGGCGCCGGTCAAAGAGCGGCTTTCTCATTTGTCAGGTCGGAATTCCCGCATTTCACCGGCGCCGTGGGCCGGGCCCGTGCCGCCCGGCCGCCTCAGGCCCCGGCGTCCACGCTCAGCACGATCTTTCCGTGCACCTTGCCCTCCTCCAGCCGGCGGTGCGCCTCGGCGGCGTCGCTCAGGTGCAGCCGCTCGACCGCCCGGGGCCTGAGGCGGCCGTTGGCGACGAGCCGGTTGATGGCGCTGGCGGCCTCGGCGAGCTCCCCGGCGGTGGCGTGCGAGATGGCGAAGCCGTGGATCGAACGGTCCCTCAGATACAGCGGCCCCACGGGCAGCACGGGCCGGGAGCGCAGTCCGGCGAGCACCACGATCCGCCCCCGCCCGGCGAGCAGGTCCACCGCGGTCTCCAGGTCGTTGGTGCCGGAGGCGTCGAGGTAGAGGTTCACCCCCGCCGGGACGGCGGCGCGGATGCGCCCGGCGACGTCGGGATCCCGGTAGTCGACGACGTGGTCGGCGCCGAGGCCGCGGCAGTACCCGGCGTCCCGCGCGGAGGCCACCGCGATCACCCGGGCGCCCGCGGCGGCGGCCATCACCACCAGGGCGCTCCCCACGTTGCCGCCCGCGCCGACCACGACGACGGTCTCGCCCGAGCGCAGCCGCCCGTGGGTGAACAGACCGAGGTAGGCGGTCGCGGCCGGATGCGCCAGCGCCACCGTCTCGTACGGGTCGGCGCCCTCGGGCAGCCGGTACAGCCGGTCGACGGGCACCACCACACGCTCCGCGGCGGCCCCTTGACGGCCGTCGTGGCCGAGGCTGTTGCACCACACCCGGTCACCGGGCCGGAACCGGTGGACGCCGGAGCCGACCGCGCTGACGGTGCCGGTGAGGTCGCGGCCGATGACGAAGGGGAAGGTGAGCGGGGTCCGCCAGGCACCCGAGCGCACGAAGGTGTCGACGTGGTTGACGGAGACGGCGGTGACGTCCACCAGGACGTCGGTCGGCCCCGGTTCCGGCGTGGGCTGATCACCGTAACGGATGACGTCCGGAGATCCGAGCTGTTCAATGTAGGCAGCACGCATCATGGTCACGGATTCTGGCAAAGACGACCGCCCGGCGTCCGCGAGCGGCCCAGACCCCGGCGCGGATCTGTCAGATCGCCGCCCGATCTGTCAGATCGCCACGCGGTCTGACAGCCTGCCACGGGGTCTGACAGCCTGTCGGCCGCCACGGGGACTGTCAGACCGCCACCGGGCCCGTCGGCTCCGTCCCGTTCAGGCCAGGTCGAGACGGGCCAGTTCGCGCCGGGAGCCGACGCCCAGCTTGGGATAGGCCTTGTACAGGTGGTGTTCGACGGTCCGGCGGCTGAGGAACAGCTGCGCGGCGATCTCCCGGCTGCTGTTGCCGTCGGCGGCCAGCCGGACCACCTGGAGTTCCTGCGGGGTGAGCCGGTCGAGGACGTTCTCCGCGGTCGCGTTCGCGGTCGTCGTCGCGTCGCCCGCCGCCCGGAGTTCCGCCCGGGCGCGCTCGGTCCAGGGCGCGGCCCGCAGCCGCTCGAAGCGCTCCAGGGCCGACCGCAGCGCGTCACGGGCCTCGCTGCGCCGCCGGGCCCTGCGCAGCCACTCCCCGTACAGC
>NZ_JAOCQE010000419.1 GCF_025290915.1 Streptomyces sp. 15-116A
CGGCACGCCGAGAGCACGCTCCCCCACCCTCGAACCGCGCTTCGCACGGCTCGGGCGGGAGGTGCCCCCACGCCGCCGCCAGGCCCGCCCTCCGGGCGGACGACGGGGATTTGACGACAGGGCCTAGCGGCTGCTCCGGGCGAGCGGAGCGTCGTGATCTGGGGCGAAGGCCCTGGGTGCACGGCCGTCGTATGTGGAGCGGCACCCTGGGCGAGCGGGCGTCGTGATCCGAGCGGCACTCCTGAGCGAGCTGGTCCGACCGGCACCCCTCGGCACGCCGACCCTCGTGATCTGAGCGGGACCCCGGGGCGGCTCCGCCGCGGTCGTGGTCCTGCCGGCATCCTGCCTAAGCTGGCAGGGATGGCCCGTGTGCGGGTCCGGGAGGCTGCCATGGGTGCGACGGCCGGAGAGCGTCATACGTCCGGGGCGCGGCGGTACGTGCCGATCGCCGATCACGGGCTGATCGGCGACCTGCGCAGTGTCGCCCTGGTGGGGACCGACGGCACGATCGACTGGTACTGCTGTCCGTCCTTCGACGCGCCCAGTGTCTTCGCCGCGCTCCTGGACGCCGAGCGCGGTGGCTGCTTCGAGCTGGCGGCGGCCGCCCCCGCGCGCACCAAGCAGTTCTACTTCCCCGACACCAACGTCCTGATCACCCGCTTCTTCACCGAGGAGGGCGTCGGCGAGGTACAGGACTTCATGCCGATCGCGGGCGCGGCGGCCAAGGAGGGCCGGCACCGGCTGATCCGGCGGGTGCTGTGCGTGCGCGGGTCGGTGCCCTTCCGCAGCCGGGTGGCGCCCCGCTTCGACTACGGCGCCCGGCCGCACACCCTGAGCCTGACCGGCGACACGGCCGTCTTCGACGCCGGCACCATGGCGCTGGCGCTCACCGCGACCGTAGCCATGGAGGGCGACGGGCAGGACGTGCGCGCCGACTTCAAGCTGACCGAGGGCGACGCGGCGGTGTTCGCGCTGGACCAGGTCGGCGCCGACGTGCCGCCGCGCGGATGCGCGTGCGCGGAGGCGGAGGAGCAGTTCGGCGCCACGGTGCGCTACTGGCGACGCTGGCTGTCCTCCTCCCGCTACCGGGGCCGCTGGCGGGAGATGGTGCACCGCTCCGCCCTCACCCTCAAGCTGCTCACCTACGAGCCGACCGGCGCGATCGTGGCAGCGCCGACGACCAGCCTGCCCGAGGAGATCGGCGGGGAACGCAACTGGGACTACCGCTATGTGTGGGTGCGCGACGCGGCGTTCTGCGTGTACGCGCTGCTGCGGCTGGGTTTCACCGAGGAGGCGGAGGCGTTCATGGGCTTCGTCTCCCGGCACATCAGCCCGGGCGACGGCAGCCCCTCGGGACCGCTGCAGATCATGTACGGCATCGACGGCCGCACCGACCTGCCCGAACGGGAACTCCCTCATCTGGAGGGCCACCAGGGCTCGGCGCCGGTCCGGGTCGGCAACGCGGCGGCCGACCAGCTGCAACTCGACATCTACGGGGCGCTGATCGACTCCATCTACCTCTATGACAAGTGGGCCGAGCCGATCTCCAGCGAGCAGTGGGAGAACGTGTGCGCGCTGGTCGACTGGGTGTGCGCGCACTGGGACCAGCCCGACGAGGGCATCTGGGAGACCCGCGGCGGGCGCAAGAACTTCCTGTACTCACGGCTGATGTGCTGGGTGGCGATCGAACGGGCCGTCCGCATGGCCAACCGCCGTGGCCTGCCCGCCGACCTGGGCCGCTGGCTGACGAGCCGCGACGCCATCTACCGCAGGATCATGAGCCGTTGCTGGTCGAAGGAGCGCCGGGCGTTCGTGCAGCAGGAGGACGGGGACGTGCTGGACGCGGCGGTGCTGATGATGCCGATGTCGAAGTTCATCGCGCCGACCGACCCGAAGTGGCTGTCCACGCTGGACTCCCTCACCGCGGAACTGGTGTCGGACTCGCTGGTCTACCGCTACGACCCGCAGGTGAGCCCGGACGGGCTGCGCGGCGACGAGGGGACGTTCTCCATCTGCTCGTTCTGGTACGTCGAGGCGCTGACCCGCGCCGGACGCCTCGACGAGGCGTCGCTCGCCTTCGAGAAGATGCTCACCTACGCCAACCATCTCGGCCTGTACGCCGAGGAGATCAGCCACACCGGTGAGCAACAGGGCAATTTCCCGCAGGCGTTCACGCATCTCGCGCTGATCAGCGCGGCGTTCAATCTGGACCGGGCGCTGGGCTGAGGGCACGCCCGGTCCCCGTGCCTCAGTGACCGTGGCCGTCGTCGGAGTGCCCGGTCGTGCCGGGCTCCGGGGCGGAATCGGAGGACCCGGAGGGGTCGGCGGCGACCGCGCCGGCGTGGACGGTGAACGCCGCGGTGCGGACGACGCCGTCGTGCTTGAAGTCCAGGAACAGCCGGTAGCTGCCGCTGCTGGGTGCCGTGGCCGTGAAGGAGATCGCCGGGCCGGGCTTCGTGGTGCCGTCGCCGGGTTCGCCGCCCGGGTGCACATGCAGATAGGCGAGGTCTCCGGAGCGCAGGGCCACCAGATGGCCGTAGGCGCCGAGGTAGGGCTGGAGGTCGGTGACGGGCTTGCCGCCGCGGGAGACGCTCAGCCGCAGTTCCCCGGCCTTGCCGGGCCGCAGGGCACCGTTCAGCTCGACCTCGTACCCGTCGACTCGGGCGGTGCGCTCGGGCTTCGGCAGCTCCTCGGGGCGGTAGGGGCCGGACGCAGCGAGGTCGGCTCCGAGGGTGAGGTTGCCGGCGTTGTGCCGCGCCGGGGTGAAGTCGGCGAAGACCCGGTAGCCGCCCGCCCGGGGCAGATCGACGGGGGTGCTCCAGGTGCCGTCGGCGGCACGGCTGGGGTGCAGGTGGCGGTAGGTGAGCAGATCGCGGGAGGCCACGATGAGGTGGAGTTCCTTGTCATGCTCCCGGCGGTAGTCGGTGACGGCCCGGCCGTCCGCGTCCCGGACGGTGAACCGCAGGTCGCCGCGCTCACCGGCGGTGACGCGCGGGGTGTGCAGATCGAGGGTGTAGCCGCCCTCGGAGATCTGCAGCCCGCCGGCCGGGGCGGTCTGGTGTCCGCCGTGACCGTCGCCTCCCTTCCCCGGCGGTGAGGCCGGCGTGTGCTTCTCGTCGTGCGCGGGGGCGGGCTCGGCGACGACCGGGTCCAGTCCCTGACCGACGCCGTACGCCGTGCCGAAGGTGGCGGCCAGGGCCGCCGCGAACGCGGTGATCTTCACTCCGGTGTGCATGGCCGTGTCTCCTCGAAAAGGGGCCGTCGGCTTGTCACCGACCGGTCTCGATGCAGTTCACGATACCCCCATGGGGTATGAAGTCAAGCGGATCGAGCCTGGGAATCCATACGGGTGGGGGGTATGACTGAACCGGACCCCTGTGCGCGGCCCTGGGATGGATCACGCGTACGGTGGGCACCTGGTGATTCCCGGACCGTCCGCACGGGCCGCCGCCGCACCTTGCCACCGCGGGAGAGAGAAATGAGCGAGCCGACCAGCACCGACCAGAACGTCACTCGTCCGCTCACGGAACCCGTACGGCCCGCCGACGGTCTGCAACGCGTGGTGTCCGCCGTGCTGAGCGACCTGCGGGCGGTGGACGGCGCCCTGTACGCGGCGGTGGCCGCCACGCCGACGCCCACGCTGGACCGGGCGCTGCGCCGGCTCTCCCACGCGGCCGACCACTCGAAGATCTCGTTCGCCATCGCGGGCGCTCTCGCGCTCGGCGGCTCACGTCCGCGCCGGGCCGCGCTCGCCGGGGTCGGGGCCATCGCCGTGGCCTCGGCGTCGGCGAACCTGCTGGGGAAGCGGCTGGTGCGCAGGGCACGGCCGGACCGGGAGGCGGCGCGGGTGACGGTGGACCGGCATGTGCCGATGCCGACGTCGGCGAGTTTCCCGTCCGGGCACACGGCATCGGCGGTCG
>NZ_JAOCQE010000042.1 GCF_025290915.1 Streptomyces sp. 15-116A
ATGCCCGTCGGCGCCCCAGGCTGCTGAGGTGCCGGCCGGCTGCTTGTCCCCGCCGACTGCTCCGGGGCCGCCGTCCGATCCTGGCCCGCGGTCGGCTGCGGCCCCGTGCCCGGCGTGCCTTGTCCGGCCGGGCCCGCGGCAGCGTCCTGCTGGCGTTGTCTTGCTGTGCCGGCCGCCGCCGACAGGGCTTCCGCGAGGCCGCCGAGTTCGACGTGGACGACCAGGACCGGCTTGGACGGGGTCGCGGTGGCGGCCGACCGGAGGGCCTCGGCCAGGGCGGCGTCGCCGACGGAGGCCTCGCCCACCGAGGGGATCGCGGTGACGACGACCGCGTCGCTCGTGTCGTCGGCGAGCGCCCGGGACAGGGCGGCGTGGAAGTCCGCCGCGGAGGCCTTCGTGGTGAGGTCGAGCGGGGGGCGCGGGCGCAGGCCCTCGGCGAGGCAGGCGTCGTAGGTGAGCAGGCCGAGGGACTCGGAGTTGCCGAGGATCGCCACGCGGGGCCCGGCCGGGAGGGGCTGGCGGGCGAGCAGCAGGCCGGTGTCGACGAGTTCGGTGATGGTGTCGACGCGGATCACGCCGGCCTGCCGCAGCAGCGCGGACACCGTGGCGTGCGGCAGCCTTGTCGCCCGTACGGCGTGTCCCCGGGGCCCGGCGCCATGGCGTGCGCCCTGGACCACGACCAGCGGCTTCGCCGCCGCCGTCCGGCGGGCGAGGCGGGTGAACTTGCGAGGGTTGCCGATGGACTCCAGGTACATCAGGGCGACGTCGGTGTCGGGGTCCTCGTACCAGTACTGCAGGACGTCGTTGCCGGAGACGTCCGCGCGGTTGCCGGACGACACGAACGTGGAGACGCCGGTCACCCCGGTGACGCCGCCGCCGCGCCGGTGCAGACGGGACAGGAGGGCGATGCCGATGGCACCGGACTGGGCGAACAGCCCGATCCGGCCGGGCCGGGGCATCTCGGGGGCGAGCGAGGCGTTGAGGCGCACCTCCGAGGACGTGTTGATGACGCCGAAGGCGTTGGGCCCGATGATCCGCATGCCGTGGCTGCGCGCCTGCCGTACGAGGGCGCGCTGCCGCTCGCGGCCGTCGGGGCCGGACTCGGCGTACCCCGCGGAGACCACGACCAGGCCCTGCACGCCGTGCTCACCGCACTCGGTGACGACCTCGGGGACGTGCTCGGCGGGCACGGCGACGACCGCGAGGTCGACATGCCCGTCCACGTCACGCACCGAGCGGTACGCGGGCACCCCGTCGAGCTCCTTCTGCCCTTCGGGCAGCGCCCTGTTGACGGCGTACAGCCGCCCCGTGTACCCGGCGTCCCGGATGTTGCCCAGGATGCCGCGGCCCACGCCGCCGGGCGTGCGGCCGGCGCCGATGACGGCGACCGAGCCGGGGGCGAGCAGCCGCTGCACGGAGCGGGCCTCGGCGCGCTGTTCGCGCGCGTACTGCACGGCGAGCGAGCGGTCGGTGGGTTCGAGGTCGAACTCCAGGCGGACGACGCCGTCCTCGAAGCTGCGCTTCTGGGTGTACCCGGCGTCGGTGAACACCTTGATCATCTTGGTGTTGGCGGGCAGCACCTCGGCGGCGAACCGCCGGATGCCGCGTTCCCGCGCGACGGCCGCGATGTGCTCGAGCAGGGCGGAAGCCACCCCGCGCCCCTGATGGGCGTCCTGCACGAGGAACGCGACCTCGGCCTCGTCGGCCGGGGCGGACGCGGGTGTTCCGTCGGCGCCGATCCGGTCGTAGCGTACGGTGGCGATGAACTCGCCGCCGATGGTGGCCGCGAGTCCCACCCGATCCACGAAGTCGTGGTGCGTGAAGCGGTGGACGTCCTTGGCGGACAGGCGCGGGTACGGCGCGAAGAAGCGGAAGTACTTGGACTCGTCCGACACCTGCTCGTAGAAGCTGACCAGGCGCTCGGCGTCGTCGACGGTGATGGGCCGGATGCGCGCGGTGCCGCCGTCGCGCAGCACCACGTCGGCTTCCCAGTGGGCGGGGTACTCGTGCCGGTCCGACGAGGTCTGCATGGGCCCCAGAGTACGGCTCGCGTACGACAACGGCGCGAGGCAGTCTGTGGAGGACGGCACCGGACCGAGGCCGCGGTCCGGAGACCACCACCGGGAGGCGGGTGCCGCACCCGGCATGCTTCACGATATGGGAAACTGGTCTAGACAACCCTGAACACCGAAGGGCAGCAACACATGGCTGAGCGCCGCGTCAACGTCGGCTGGGCCGAGGGCCTCCACGCCCGTCCCGCCTCCATCTTCGTCCGAGCCGCCACGGCCGCAGGCGTCCCGGTGACGATCGCCAAGGCCGGGGGCAACCCCGTCAACGCGGCCTCGATGCTGGCCGTTCTGGGTCTGGGCGCCCAGGGCGGCGAGGAGATCGTCCTCGCCTCCGACGCCGAGGGCGCGGACGCCGCCCTGGACCGTCTCGCGAAGCTGGTCTCCGAGGGCCTCGAGGAACTCCCCGAGACCGTCTGACACCGCCTGCGCACAACTGAGTGAGGGCCCGCCCGGATTTCCGGGCGGGCCCTTCGCTTTTCGCCGCCATCGAGGCGCGGATTTCCCGTTTCCGGGCAGCAGAAATAATCCCCCGCGAATTAGCTGCTCTTTGTATACGGCCTGCGTGTTAATGCCGCAGGCTCGGCGTGTTTACGGCATGTTGCGAGTTCCTCACACGCTCGGCGCGATCCCCGCCGGAGGCGAAGCGCAGCCGGTGCGCCGCGGTCGCGCGCTCGGTGTGCTGCGCCGTGACCGCCCGGGCGCGCTCGCCGTCGCCGCGCGCCACGGCGTCCACGATCGCGCCGTGCTCCGCCCAGTACTCCATCGGATCGGCGGGCGCGTCCAGGGCGTACATCCAGGCGATCTTGTGCCGCAGCTGGGTGAGCATCGAGGTCAGCGCGGGGCTGCCGGAGGCCTGGGCGAGCGTCTCGTGGAACCAGCCGCCGAGCGAGCGCAGGTCGTCGCTGTTGCCGCGGCGTGCGCGCTCCTGGCCGAGGCGGACCAGTCCGCGCAGCACCTTCAGATGGGCGTCCGTGCGGCGCTGGGCGGCGCGCGCGGCGCCCAGCGGCTCCAGCAGCAGCCGCATCTCCAGCAGGTCGGCGGCCTCCTGCTCGGTGGGTTCCGCCACGCACGCGCCCGCGTGCCGCCGGGTCACCACGAAGCCCTCGGCCTCCAGGGTGCGCAGCGCCTCGCGGACGGGGACGCGGGAGACGCCGTAGCGCCGGGCGAGCAGTTCCTCGGTGAGCCGGCTGCCGCGCTCGTAGACACCGGCGACGATGTCGTCCCGGATCGCCGTGCACACCGAGTGCGCGGGAATACGCATGACGGACCTCCGGCTTAATCCCCGTGAAACGCCGACGACGGACGTGTGTTCCGTGACTCTATTGCAATCCGGGGGAATTTCCGACGGAGGGCCGGAATCCATACTTGTTTTTTGGACAACCGACGGACAACAGGGGGAGAACCAGTCGGCGACCGGGCCCCTACGGATCCCGAAAGCCCCGGCTCGGGGAGCCGGGGCCTCGACAGGGAGGGGCGGGCGCGTCCTCAGAGGTTCACGCCGTGCGCGCGGAGGTAGGCGACGGGGTCCATGTCGGAGCCGTACTCGGGGCTCGTGCGGGCCTCGAAGTGCAGATGCGCGCCGGTGACGTTGCCGGTGGCGCCCGAGTGGCCGATCTGCTGGCCCGGGGTGACCTTCTGGCCGACCGAGACGCTGATCGAGGAGAGGTGGCCGTACTGGGTGTAGGTGCCGTCGTTCATCTTGATGACGACCTGGTTGCCGTACGCCCCGCCCCAGCCGGCCTCCACGACGGTGCCCATGCCGACCGACTGGACGGGCGTGCCGCTCGCGGCGTGGAAGTCGACGCCGGTGTGGCTGCCGGACGACCAGACGGCGCCGCCGGCCTTGTAGCCGGTGGAGACGTAGGAGCCGGGTATCGGGGAGACGAAGGTGTTCAGGCGCTTGCGCTCGGCCTCGCGCGCGGCGCGCTCCTTCTCGGCGCGGGCCTTGGCGGCCTCCTCGGCGGCCTTCTTCCGGGCCGCCTCTTCTGCGGCCTTGCGGGCGGCGGCCTCGGCTGCCTCGCGGGCGGCCTCGTGCTGGGCGGCCGCCTGGGCGTCGATCCGGTCGGCGACCGCGTCGCCCATGGTGATGACGGGGGTGAGGCCGGTCTGTGCGGCGGCCGGCTCGGCGGCGAGCGCGGGGGCGGCGAGAGAGCCGACGACGCCGGTGGTGGTGAGAGCCGCTACGCCCGCCGCACGCGCGGTGCCGCGCTGGATCCGGCTGGGACGACGGTGCTTCCCCGTGGCGCGGGTGAACGCCATGTACAGGCTGGTCCTTTCCTTCCCTCTCGCCTACCGGGTTAGCTGACGGGTTCGGAGCAGGAAGGTCTCCTACGGACCCCCTCGCATGACGCGCGGGCGTCCGATTCACCCCAGGGACTGCGTGTGGGTCCCCGGCTCCCCTGGCTCGCGCCGTACGGGGACTCGGCGATGACTGTCCGGTGCCGCGGGTGCGGCGCACTGCCTGACGAACAGCCCGGACGAAGCTAAGCGGGGGCGCCTTCAATCCTCAAACGCAACAAGCGTTTTGTAGCGCATGCCACAGGGCAGACAGGCCGTCTCTCCCTCAATTCGGACAAACGGCGGCCCTGGTGACACACAGGTCACCAGGGCCTCCACGCGCGCGTGTCACTACTCGGCCGTCACCACGGTGACTTCACCGATGCCGAGGGCCTCCACGGGCGCCTTGATCTGCGCCGCGTCGCCGACGAGGACGGTCACCAGGCGGTCCACCGGGAAGGCGTTCACGACCGCCGCGGTGGCCTCCACGGTGCCGGTCGCGGCCAACTGCCGGTACAGCTCGGCCTGATAGTCGTCGGGCAGGTGCTGCTCGACCTGATCGGCGAGGGTGCTCGCGACGGCCGCGGCGGTCTCGTACTTGAGCGGCGCCACACCGACCAGGTTCTGTACGGCGACGTCCCGCTCGGCGTCGGTGAGCCCCTCCGCGGCGAGCGTGCGCAGCACCGTCCACAGGTCCTGCAGAGCGGGGCCGGTGTTCGGGGTGTCCACCGAGCCGCTGATGGCGAGCATGGCCGCGCCCGTGCCGTCCGGCGCGGACCTGAGGACCTGCGAGAACGCCCGTACGCCGTAGGTGTAGCCCTTCTCCTCGCGCAGCACGCGGTCCAGGCGGGAGGTGAGGGTGCCGCCGAGGCAGTAGGTGCCGAGCACCTGCGCGGGCCAGACGCGGTCGTGCCGGTCCGGGCCGATCCGGCCGATCAGCAGCTGCGTCTGGACGGCGCCCGGGCGGTCCACGATCACGACCCGGCCGGTGTCGTCCGCGATGACCGGCGGCACGGGACGCGGCTGGGCCGTCGAGCCGGTCCAGGCGCCCAGCGTGTCGCCGAGCAGCGCGTCCAGGTCGATGCCGGTGAGGTCGCCGACGACCACCACGGTCGCCGTGGCGGGGCGGACGTGCCGGTCGTAGAAGGCGCGTACGGCCGTGGCGTCGATGCCGGCGACGGTCTCCTCGGTGCCCTGACGGGGGCGCGACATGCGGGAGTTCGCCGGGAACAGCTCCTTGGAGAGCTCCTTGGCGGCCCGGCGGGAGGGGTTGGCCAGCTCGTGCGGGATCTCGTCCAGGCGGTTGCGGACGAGGCGTTCGACCTCGCTGTCGGCGAACGCGGGCGCCCTGAGGGCGTCGGCGATCAGACCGAGGCCCTTGGCCAGCCGCGAGGCCGGGACCTCCAGGCTGAGGCGGACGCCGGGGTGGTCGGCGTGCGCGTCCAGGGTGGCGCCGCAGCGCTCCAGTTCGGCGGCGAACTCCTCGGCGGAGTGCTTGTCGGTGCCCTCGGAGAAGGCGCGCGCCATGATCGTGGCGACGCCGTCGAGTCCGGTCGGCTCGGCCTCCAGGGGGGCGTCGAGCAGCACCTCGACGGCGACGACCTGCTGTCCGGGGCGGTGGCAGCGCAGCACCGTCAGGCCGTTGTCGAGGGTGCCGCGCTCGGGGGCCGGGAAGGCCCAGGGCCTGGCCTCGCCCGCCTGCGGCTGGGGGTGGAACTCCATCGTGGCGAGCTCGGTCACTTCGCCGCCTCCTCGTTCTCGTGGGCGCCGGCGACTGCGGCGGCTTCCTCGGTGTCCTCGGCGCTGTCCTCCGCGGCGACGGGCTCGTAGACGAGCACCGCCCGGTTGTCGGGCCGCAGACGGGCCTTGGCGACCTCCTGGACCTCCTCGGCGGTCACCTCCAGGACGCGCTGGACCGCGGTCAGGGCGAGCTGCGGGTCGCCGAACAGGACGGCGTACCGGCACAGTTCGTCGGCGCGGCCCGCGACCGTGCCGAGCCGGTCGAGCCACTCGCGCTCCAACTGGGCCTGGGCGCGCTCCATCTCCTCGGGGGTGGGGCCGTGCTCGGCGAACCGCGCGAGCTCCTCGTCGATGGCGGCCTCGACGACCGGCACCTCCACGTCGCCGGACGTCTTCACGTCCAGCCAGCCCAGGGAGGGCGCCCCGGCGAGCCGCAGCAGGCCGAACCCGGCCGCGACGGCGGTGCGGTCGCGCCGGACGAGGCGGTTGTACAGGCGGGAGGACTCGCCGCCGCCGAGGACGGTGAGCGCCAGGTCGGCCGCGTCGCACGCGCGCGTGCCGTCCTCGGGCAACCGGTAGGCGGCCATCAGCGCACGCGCGGGGACCTCCTCCTCGACGACCTCGCGCAGCTGCTCGCCGATGACGTCGGGCAGGGTGCCGTCGCGCGGCTCGGGCTTGCCGTCGTGCGCCGGGATGGAGCCGAAGTACTTCTCGATCCAGGCGAGCGTCTGCTCGGGGTCGATGTCCCCGACGACGGACAGCACCGCGTTGTTCGGCGCGTAGTAGGTGCGGAAGAACTGGCGGGCGTCCTCCAGGGTGGCCGCGTCCAGGTCCGCCATCGAGCCGATGGGCGTGTGGTGGTACGGGTGGCCCTCCGGGTAGGCGAGCGCGGTCAGCTTCTCGAAGGCCGTGCCGTAGGGGACGTTGTCGTAGCGCTGGCGGCGCTCGTTCTTCACGACGTCCCGCTGGTTCTCCATGGACTCCTCGTCCAGGGCGGCCAGCAGGGAGCCCATGCGGTCGGCCTCCAGCCAGAGGGCGAGCTCCAGCTGGTGGGCGGGCATGGTCTCGAAGTAGTTGGTCCGCTCGAAGCTGGTGGTGCCGTTCAGGGAGCCGCCGGCGCCCTGGATCAGCTCGAAGTGACCGTTGCCCTTCACCTGGGCGCTGCCCTGGAACATCAAGTGCTCGAAAAGGTGAGCCAGGCCGGTACGCCCCTTGACTTCGTGGCGTGAACCGACGTCGTACCAGAGGCACACCGCCGCCACCGGGGTCAGGTGGTCCTCGGAGAGCACCACGCGCAGACCGTTGGCCAGGCGGTGCTCGGTCGCTGTCAGGCCGCCGGAGCCTGCCTGGGCTGTGGCCGTGTGACCCATGGGCATGTACGTCCCTTCGATCGCGGAGGCGGTGCGTGCCGGACCGCCGTTTCTGCCGGTCCTGCCACTGTATGCAAGCGCGCGGAGCGCCGGTGAAGTTCCCGGAGGGGCACGGATACGCCGAGAGCGAGCAGGCGAGGGTGAAGGGTGGTGCCGGTGTGACCGCCGGGGCCGGCGGGGCGGGTGAGCGGCCCCCGGACCCCTGCGCGAACGGCACGTGCGCGTACGCTGCTCGCGCCGCCGTCCCCGCCCGCGCCGGACGGCCGGAGCCGGGTCCTGGGTCCCGGTTGTCAGTGCGGCGGTCCACAATGGTCCGCGTCAGATCCGTCCAACGCTCGAGTGACCAGAAAAAGAGGAGCCGGCAGCGATGGCCCGCCGCAGCACGAAGACCCCGCCGTCCGACGACCCGTACGAGGAGAAGATCCTCGACATCGACGTCGTCGACGAGATGCAGGGCTCCTTCCTCGAGTACGCGTACTCGGTCATCTACTCACGCGCCCTGCCGGACGCGCGCGACGGTCTCAAGCCGGTGCACCGCCGCATCGTCTACCAGATGAACGAGATGGGCCTGCGCCCCGAGCGCGGCTATGTGAAGTGCGCCCGTGTCGTCGGCGAGGTCATGGGAAAGCTGCACCCCCATGGTGACGCGTCGATCTACGACGCCCTGGTGCGCATGGCCCAGCCGTTCTCCATGCGGGTGCCCCTGGTCGACGGCCACGGCAACTTCGGCTCGCTGGGCAACGACGACCCGCCGGCCGCCATGCGGTACACCGAGTGCCGGATGGCCGAGGCCACCGGTCTGATGACGGAGTCCATCGACGAGGACACCGTCGACTTCGCGCCCAACTACGACGGCCAGGAGCGCGAGCCGGTGGCGCTGCCCGCCGCCTTCCCGAACCTCCTGGTGAACGGCGCGTCGGGCATCGCGGTCGGCATGGCCACCAACATGCCGCCGCACAACCTGCGCGAGGTGATCGCGGCGGCCCGCCATCTCATCAGGCATCCGAACGCCGACCTCGACGCCCTGATGAAGCACGTCCCGGGCCCCGACCTGCCCACGGGCGGTCGGATCGTGGGCCTCTCCGGCATCCGCGACGCCTACGAGACGGGCCGCGGCACGTTCAAGATCCGCGCGACGGTCTCCGTGGAGACGGTGACGGCGCGCCGCAAGGGCCTGGTCGTCACGGAGCTGCCGTTCACGGTCGGCCCGGAGAAGGTGATCGCCAAGATCAAGGACCTGGTCGGCTCGAAGAAGCTCCAGGGCATCGCCGACGTCAAGGACCTCACCGACCGCGAGCACGGGCTGCGCCTGGTCATCGAGATCAAGAACGGCTTCGTGCCGGAGGCGGTCCTGGAGCAGCTGTACAAGCTGACGCCGATGGAGGAGTCCTTCGGCATCAACAACGTCGCCCTGGTGGACGGTCAGCCGCTCACCCTGGGCCTCAAGGAGCTGCTGGAGGTCTATCTCGACCACCGCTTCGACGTGGTGCGGCGCCGCTCGGAGTTCCGCCGCGGCAAGAGGCGCGACCGGCTGCACCTGGTCGAGGGCCTGCTCACGGCGCTGGTGGACATCGACGAGGTCATCCGCCTCATCCGCTCCAGCGAGAACTCCGCACAGGCGAAGGAGCGCCTGATCGAGCGGTTCTCGCTGAGCGACGTCCAGACCCAGTACATCCTGGACACGCCGCTGCGCCGCCTGACCAAGTACGACCGGATCGAGCTGGAGGCGGAGAAGGAGCGGCTGAACGCGGAGATCGAGGAGCTGACCCGGATCCTGGAGTCGGACGCGGAGCTGCGCAAGCTGGTCTCGGCCGAACTGGCGGCGGTGGCGAAGAAGTTCGGCGACGAGCGGCGCACGCTGCTGCTGGAGTCGGCCGCCACGCCGTCGGCCGCGGTGCCCCTGCAGGTGGCGGACGACCCGTGCCGGGTGCTGCTGTCGTCGACGGGTCTGCTGGCCCGTACGGCGGACGACGCGCCGTTCCCGGCGGACGCCGGCGCCAAGCGGGTCAAGCACGACGTGATCGTCTCGGCGGTGCCGGCCACCGCACGCGGCGAGGTGGGCGTGGTCACGTCGTCGGGCCGCCTGCTGCGGCTCAACGTCGTCGACCTGCCGCAGCTCCCGCAGGAGATGCCGACGCCGAACCTGTCGGGCGGGGCGCCGCTCGCCGAGTTCGTCTCCCTGGAGGACGACGAGCAGGTGGTGTGCCTGACCACGCTCGACGAGTCCTCCGTGGGCCTGGCGCTCGGCACGGAACAGGGTGTCGTCAAGCGCGTGGTGCCGGACTACCCCTCCAACAAGGACGAGCTGGAGGTCATCTCGCTCAAGGAGGGCGACCGGATCGTCGGTGCGGTCGAGCTGCGCACGGGCGAGGAGGACCTGGTCTTCATCACGGACGACGCGCAGCTGCTGCGCTTCCAGGCCTCGCAAGTGCGTCCCCAGGGGCGGCCTGCGGGCGGTGTGGCGGGCATCAAGCTCGCCGAGGGCGCGCGGGTCATCAGCTTCACGGCCGTCGACCCGGCGGTGGACGCGGTGGTCTTCACGGTCGCCGGCTCGCGCGGCACGCTGGACGACTCGGTGCAGACGACGGCCAAGCTGACCCCGTTCGACCAGTTCCCGCGCAAGGGCCGCGCCACCGGAGGTGTGCGCTGCCAGCGGTTCCTGAAGGGCGAGGACTGCCTGTCGCTGGCCTGGGCGGGCGCCACCCCGGCGCGGGCGGCGCAGAAGAACGGCACGGCGGTGGCGCTGCCGGACCCCGACCCGCGCCGTGACGGTTCGGGCGTGTCCCTGCAGAAGACGGTGTCGGTGGTGGCGGGGCCGGTCGCCTAGGCGGGCGCGTCCGCGGGCGCGGGGTCGTCCTCCGGCTCCCGCACATAGCGCAGTACGCCCCACATGCCGTGCTCGTCGGCGTGTGGGGCGTCGCTCCTGCACGCCTCCAGCTCCTCGCGCAGGGCGGAGACGTCGATCCCGGCACCGATGAGGACGAGCTGGGTGAGCCGCTGCTCCTCGCCGGCCGGCCAGGGCTCCGGGTAGAACCGCAGGAACCGCCCCACGGCGTGCACGCCGTAGCGGTTGCGGGTGTCGTACGGCCCGAAGTCGACGTATCCCTTGATGCGGTACAGCCCTTCGGGCCGGCTGTCCAGGAAGGTCATCAGCCGCCGGGGATCCAGCGGCTGCTCGGAGACGAAGGACAGGCTGTCGTAACCGGTGTGAAGGTGCCCGGCGTGCTCGTTCTCGTCATGCTCGTGGCGGTCGAGATCGTCGAAGGACAGCTGCCCGATGCGCTCGGTGGCGGGGCGGCAGTCGAAGAGGAACTCGGGATCGACACGGCCGTAGGTGGCGGGCACCACGGCGGCGCCGTCGACGAGCGATGGGACGAGTCCGAGCACCCGGTCCGCGTCCGCCGCCCGGTCGAGCTTGTTCACCACGACGAGATCGGCGAGGGCGAGGTGCCGGTCGATCTCGGGGTGCCTGGCGCGGGTCTCGTCGAACTCGGCGGCGTCCACGACCTCTACGAGCCCGCCGTAGACGATGTCGGGATGCTCACTGGCGAGCACCATCTTCACCAGCTCCTGCGGTTCGGCCAGTCCGCTGGCCTCGATGACGATCACGTCGATCCCGGCGGAGGGCCGGGCGAGCCGCTCGAGGTAGGTGTCCAGTTCACTGCCGTCGACGGCGCAGCACAGGCAGCCGTTGCCGAGCGAGACGGTGGAGTCCCCGAGCGCTCCGGCCACCGCCATGGCGTCGATCTCGATCGCCCCGAAGTCGTTCACCAGGGCCCCGATACGGCTGCCGCCGCTGTGGTGGAGGAGGTGGTTGAGCAGGGTGGTCTTCCCGGAGCCTAGGAATCCGGCCAGGACGACGACCGGAATCTGCCGACCGCTGCTCCGCTCCACACGCGACCCCTCTCCACGCACGCGTACACCGGCTCGCGTTCGGGCGCACGCTGTAAGGATTGACTGACGCCCCAGGATACGAGCCGCAAGAACGACCGCGAAGTGAACGATTGTTAGCAGCATTTGCGGGGCAGACGTTGGACAAGGCGCCGGTTTGTGCGACCCTCGCTTCCCTCCGTGCGCCTCCTCTCCGCCTTCCCGCCGATCAGAGCCGCTCGGCACCCTGGAAGGCGGCAAGCGCCGCCCACCGCTCGCCGGTCCCTGCCCACCCAACGCGCACCCGACGACCGGCGGCCGGCCGCCTGATCGGGGGTTTTTGACATGGTCACACAGAACGCGGGGATACGGAGGCTGCGGTCCGCTGCCGTGGGCGGGCTGCTCGTGGCGGCGGGAGCCGTGACGGCCATGGCGGCGCAGCGGCACATGCTCGACGTGCTCCGGGCGCGCCTGGAACATCTGGAGCAGCACGCCCCGACCCAGCGGCACGCCAATCTGGCCAGCCAGCAGCGTCAGCACTGGGAGTTGCTCAGCAAGGCGATCGACGACCCGGAACTCGCCGAGGTCCTCGACCTCTACGAGACGCCGGTGACGGAGCAGAAGCGCCGGCAGTACCTGTTCGCCAACGCTCTCTACACGAACCTGCTCTTCTACTACCGCATCGGCAACTTCGGCCGGGAGGAGTTCGTCCGGCGCGCCCGCGGCATCTTCCAGAACCCGATCGTCAGGGAGTACTGGTACGCCACCCGGCACCAGCGCGACAGCATCGCGGGCACCGAGGAGGCAGAACTCGGGAAGCTGGTCGACGAACTGCTCCTCCAGCTGGAGGAGGCGGACACCGACGAGTGGTGGGTCGTGGGCGAACCGGAGCCGCTGGAGGAGGACTGACGCCGGCGGGCCGGCTCAGGCGTCCGGGATGTCCGCCTTGGCCTTCACCAGGGTGTCGCGGGTGATGACGACGATCCGTTCGTAGTCGGCGCGCGCCGCGTCGGCGGGGAGCTGCGCCTCCAGTGAGTCAGTGGCGTCCGTGCCGATGACTGCGAAGTTTCCGTCGGCCAGTTCGAAGATGTCGGGGCAGGTCGCACCACTCGCACTGCCACGAAGGCGCGGAGCAACACCCAGGCGACGGATGATCTGACTCACTGTTGATTTCCCTACCGTTCTCAAGGCGCCGACGCGTGCGCACACTCTCGCTGCATGCGCGAAGGCATCCTGGCAGCCTCGGGCGTCGAGCGCAGGACGGCGCGCGCAGCATTCAACCGCCTCACGCCCCAACGGACGCGCTGGTTTACAGCTTTGTTACCTGTCACAGTGAGGACCCCCGCCTCACACCGCCGGCACGGCCTCCGGCGCCCGCGCGGCGCTCCAGCCGACGGTCCGGCAACCGCCGCGAACGTCGGGGTGAACATCTCGCGGGGCAGGCCGCAGAGTTCCATGACCGCGCCCGCGTAGGACTCGACGTTGGTGTGCAGTTCGCGACCCGGTTTCAGTTCGGCGAGGATCGACTCGACGCGGCGTTCGACCTCCCTGGCGAATTCGACACGCGGCCCAGATCAAGTGCTGCTCGGTCGCCCGAACCCGCTCCGCGTCCGCCTCCGAACCGGTCAGAATGTACGGGTAGTTGGCGGTGTACGGCAGATCCGCGCGTGGCTCGACCGAGGAGGCCGTGCTCGGCACCGCCCGCACCCTGATCCCGACCCTTGTGGCCGCCCTGCCGCCCGTGCGGCCCACCCACCGGGACGCCGGGCCACTGGCCCACCGTCTCTGGGGCCGACTGACCGGCTCGAAGCCCGACGAGGCGCGGCTGCGGGTCCTCGACACCGCCCTCGGGCTGCTCGTCGACCACGACTTGGCGGCCTCCACCCTCGCCGTGCGCGTCGCCGCGTCGGCCCGTGCGCACCCGTACGCGGCCGTCTCCGCGGGCCTGGGCGTCCTGGAGGGCCCGCTGCACGGTGCGGCAAGCGGCCTCGCGCACAAACTCCTCCTCGACGTACTCGACCAAGGCAGCGCGGCCCCCGTGATCGCCGACGAGCTCCGGGCCGGCCGGCGTATCCCGGGACTCGGTCACCGTCTCTACGCCGGTGAGGATCCACGCGCGCGTGCCCTGTTCGCCCTTATGGAGGAGATCCCGCAGGCCGCTCCCGCCCTCGCCGCGGCCCGCGACATCGTGGCCACCACCGCGCGGCACGCCCCGCTGCACGCCAACGTCGATCTGGCGCTGGCCGTGCTCACCGCCTCCTCCGGGATGCCGGCCACCGCGGGCGAGACGATCTTCGCCGTCGCCCGCACGGCCGGGTGGATCGCCCACGCCCTGGAGGAGTACGGCGAACGTCCGCTGCGCATGCGTCCCAGCGGGCAGTACGTCGGGCCGAAGCCGCCCCGGTCGGTGCCGGAACAGGACACGAGCGGGGCGGGGCGCCACTCCTGAGCAAGTCAGGTTAGGCTCACCTCTGTGAGTACGTGCTCAACCGTCTCCCGTGAGCTCGACGAGCCCGTCGCGGGAACCGCGGCCACCGCGAGGACCTGGCTGCTGCTGGAGCAGCCCGGCCCGTGGGGTGCCAAGGCGCTCACGTCGAGCCACCTCGACCCGGCGCTGGGCCGTGCCCTGGAGGCGGCCGCGCGGGACACCGGGGTGCGCATCGCGCTGATACGGCGTCCCGGACGCCACGCGGACTGCCATACGCCGGCCACGCGCCAGGTGTACGCCGCCCACACCGTTCCCGGAAACGTGTGGCTGCACTCCGCCACGACCACCGACCCCGGGCAGCTCCTCGCTCTGGACTTCGCCGCGCTGGGCAGGGGCGAACACGCAAGCTTCGACACGGTGCTCGGCGGCCGGCCGCACGAGGGTGACCCGCTCGCCCTCGTCTGCACCAACGGCAAGCGCGACCGCTGCTGCGCCCTCCTCGGTCGCCCGCTGGCGGCGGAGCTCGCCGCCTCGGGTGTGCAGGGCGTCTGGGAGGTGACCCACCTCGGCGGGCACCGCTTCTCACCTACCGTGCTGGTGCTGCCGTACGGCTACGCGTACGGCAGGGCGCAGGCGCACGCCGTCAAGGAGGTCCTGCACGCGGCGCGGGACGGCCGGATCGTCGTGGACGGCTGCCGCGGGGGCTCCGCCTGGGAGCGCCCCGGTCAGGCGGCGGAGCTGGCCGTGCGCGAGGCGGCGGGCGAGTACGCCGCGGAGGCGCTGAGGGTCGTACGGACGGAGGGAGCGGCCCCCCGCTGGGAGGTGACCGTCACCCACACCGACGGGCGCCGCTGGCTGGTCGAGGTGGCCCAGGGCGCGTCCCTGCCACCCCGCCCGGAAAGCTGCGGCTCGGTACTGGGCTCCCCCGCCCGCATGGACGTGGTCGCCCTCCACGCATTGACCCTGGCGGCCCTCGCGAGCTGAGAGCCCGGGATCCCCGGCACCGCCCAGCACACATTCCCGCCCGGACGGAGCCGCCGCCAGGCCCCCGCCCACGGGCGCCTCCGAGCACGGGCGCCCCGAGCGGCACACGCGCGTGGCCCGCAGCGCCGCGACCGCGGTCTCCACGCGCACGTACGTCCCCCGCCACGGCACGCGAGATCCCCGCCACACCCCTACGGCCCCACCCCCGCACCCACGTACCGTCATGGGTATGAGCTCCACTCCCCCCGCTCGTCGCCTCCGTCTAGGACTGCCGCGGCGGGTGTTCTCGCAGGTGCTGCTGATGCAGCTGGCGATCGCCGCGGGAGTCGCGGTGCTCGCGACCGGGCTGTTCCTCGCGCCGCTCGGCGATCAGCTGGACGACCAGGCGATGCGGCGGGCCCTCGCGATCGCGCAGACCACGGCCGAGCAGGATCGGATCGCCGACGACCTCCGCAGCACACCGCCGTCGCCGGACGGACCAGTGCAACGGGAGGCGGAGCGGATCCGTGAGACGACCGGGGCCGAGTACATCGTGGTGATGGACCGGCGAGGCGTGCGCTGGTCGCACACCGACCCGCGGCGGATCGGCGGGCACGTCTCGACCGACCCCGGTCAGGCACTGGCCGGACACGAGGTCATGGAGATCGACGACGGCACCCTGGGACGCTCCGCGCGGGGCAAGGTGCCACTGCGTGACGAGGACGGAGAGATCATCGGCGCCGTCTCGGTCGGCATCGCCTACGACAGTGTCCGGGCCCGGCTCATCCAGGCGATCCCCGGACTCCTCGCCTACGCCGGCGGAGCGCTGGCCGTCGGCGCCCTGGCGGCCTGGCTGATCTCCCGGCGGGTGCACCGGCAGACCCGGGACCTCGCCTTCTCGGACATCGCCGCGCTGCTCGCCGAACGGGAGGCCATGCTGCACGGCATCCGGGAGGGTGTCGTCGCCCTGGACCGCGCCGGACGCATCCGCCTGCTGAACGACGAGGCGCAACGCCTGCTGGACCTCGACGACGAGGCCGTGGGCCGCTCCCCCGACGAGGCACTTGGCGAGGGCCGTACCGCCGACGTCCTGGCCGGCCGCGTGACCGGCACCGACCTGCTGACCGTGCGGGGCAGGCGCGTCCTGGTCGCGAACCGTATGCCGACCGACGACGGCGGCGCCGTCGCCACCCTCCGCGACCGTACGGAGCTGGAGCAGCTGGGCAGGGAACTGGACTCCACGCGTGGTCTGATCGACGCGCTGCGCGCCCAGGACCACGAGCACGCCAACCGCATGCACACCCTGCTGGGGCTGCTCGAGCTGGAGATGTACGACGAGGCCGTGGAGTTCGTGGGCGAGGTAGTCGGCGATCACCGGGCCACCGCGGAGCAGGTCACCGAGAAGATCCGTGACCCGCTGCTCGCCGCGCTGCTGGTGGGCAAGGCGACGGTCGCCGCCGAGCGCGGGGTGGCTCTCAAGCTCTCGGACGGCACACGGCTGCCGGACCGGCTGATCGATCCGAGGGGGATCGTGACCGTCGTCGGCAACCTGGTGGACAACGCCCTGGACGCCGTCGCGGGCACTCCGCACGCGCGCGTGGAGGTCGAGTTGCGTGCCGAGGGGCGTACGGCGGTGCTGATGGTGCGCGACACCGGGCCGGGAATCGCTCCCGAACAGCATGAGTTGATCTTCACCGAGGGCTGGTCCACCAAGCAGCCGCCGGCCCACCGGGAACGCGGCATCGGGCTGTCCCTCGTGCGCAGGCTCGCCGAGCGGCAGGGCGGCAGCGCCACGGTGGGCGAGGCGCCCGGCGGCGGCGCGGAGTTCACCGTCGTGCTGCCCGAGGCGCTGACGGACACAGAGCCGCAGCCCGCCCTGACCGGGGCGGCCGCACCGCAGCCCACCGAGGAGGAGGCGCGATGATCGAGGTCCTGGTCGTGGACGACGACGTCCGGGTGGCGCAGGTCAACGCCGCCTACGTCGAGAAGGTCCCCGGCTTCCATGTCGCAGGGCTCGCGCACACCGCGGCCGAGGCGCTCGGCAGGCTGGAGACCCCACCGGTACCGGACCTCGTGCTCATGGATCACTACCTGCCGGACGACACAGGGCTCGCCGTGGTGCAGGAGATGCGCCGCCGCGGCCACCAGACGGACGTGATCATGGTGACGGCGGCCCGGGACGTGTCGACCGTGCAGGCGGCGATGCGCCACGGTGCGCTGCAGTACCTGGTCAAGCCGTTCGCCTTCGCGGGGCTGCGCGCCAAGCTGGAGGCGTACGCGGAGCTGCGGCGCACCCTCGACGGCGGCGGTGAGGCGGAGCAGGCGGAGGTGGACCGCATCTTCGGCGCGCTGTCCGCCCCGGCGGAGCCGCATCTGCCCAAGGGGCACTCGCCCACCACCGCCGAGCTGGTGCGGCAGTCCCTGATGAACGCCGACGGCCCGCTGTCCGCCCAGGAGATCGCCGAACGCACCGGGGTGAGCCGTCAGACCGCCCAGCGCTATCTGAAGCTCCTGGAGCGCACGGGACGGGCCACGCTGACCCTGAAGTACGGGGACGCGGGCCGCCCGGAACACCGTTACGTGTGGGCGACCCGCGCCTGAGGGCACGGCCCATAGGGGCGGGGGAAGGAACCGTGCCCTCACTTCCATACGGATGCGGACGCCGTCCGTCTCCGGTGCGCGCCGGTCTTCTACACGGCGCCCGCGCCCGTCAGCGAGCGCACCTCGGTCTCCGCGTGCCGGGCCTCGTCCGGCGCCTCACCGGAGGTGACGGTGCCGAGCCAGCCGGCGAGGAAGCCCAGCGGGATGGAGACGAGACCTGGGTTCTGCAGCGGGAAGAGCTGGAAGTCGACGCCGGGGAACAGGGATGCGGGGCTGCCGGACACCACCGGGGAGAGCAGGACCAGCACCACGGCGGGGATCAGCCCGCCGTAGACGGCCCACACGGCACCGCGTGTGGTGAAGCCGCGCCAGAACAGGGAGTACAGCAGCACGGGCAGGTTCGCGGACGCGGCGACCGCGAAGGCGAGCCCCACCAGGAAGGCCACGTTGAGGTCGCGTGCCAGCAGACCGAGGGCGATCGCGACCGCGCCGATGCCGACGGCGGCGACCCGGGCGACGGCGACCTCGCTCCGCGGCTTGCCGCCGGGGCGGCGCAGCGAGGCGTACAGGTCGTGGGCGACGGACGCCGAGGAGGCGAGGGTGATCCCGGCGACCACGGCGAGGATGGTGGCGAAGGCGATCGCGGCGACGACGGCGAACAGAACCGTTCCGCCCATGGAGCCGGCGCCGCCACCCAGGTCGAGGGCCAGCAGGGGGACCGCGGTGTTCCCTGACGCGTGCGAGCCTCGGACGGCGTCCGTGCCGACGACGGCGGCGGCGCCGAAGCCGAGGACGATCGTCATCAGATAGAAGCCGCCGATGAGTCCGATCGCCCAGACCACCGACCGGCGGGCCGCCCGCGCGGTGGGCACGGTGTAGAAGCGGGACAGGATGTGCGGCAGCCCGGCCGTGCCCAGCACCAGGGCGAGCCCGAGGCTGATGAAGTCGAAGCGGGCGGTCCAGTCACCGCCGTAGGAGAGGCCGGGCGCGAGGAACGCCTCGCCGTGGCCGCTGCGTTCGGCGGCGGTGAGCAGCAGCCGGTTGAAGTCGCCGTGGAAGCGCAGCAGGACCAGCACGGTCAGCGCGATGGTGCCGCCGAGCAGCAGGACCGCCTTAACGATCTGGATCCAGGTGGTGGCCCGCATCCCGCCGAGCGACACGTAGATCACCATGAGCGCGCCGACGCCGACGACGGTCCAGGCCTGCGCCGCCTCGCTCGTGCCCCCGAGCAGCAGCGCGACCAGGCTGCCCGCGCCGACCATCTGCGCCACCAGGTACAGCACGGAGACGGTGACGGAGGACGTGCCCGCCGCGATCCGCACCGGCCGCTCCCGCATCCGGGCCGCGACGACGTCGGCGAGGGTGAACCGGCCGCAGTTGCGCACGAGTTCGGCGACGAGGAACAGCACGACCAGCCAGGCCACCAGAAAGCCCACCGAGTACAGCATGCCGTCGTAGCCGAAGAGGGCGATGAGCCCGGAGATGCCGAGGAAGGAGGCGGCCGACATGTAGTCGCCCGCGATGGCAAAACCATTTTCCATCGGGGAGAAGAGCCGCCCGCCCGCGTAGAACTCCTCCGCCGAGCCCTGCCGGTGCCGGCTCACCCAGGTGGTGATGCCCAGGGTGAGCGCGACGAACGCGCTGAACAGCAGCAGCGCCAGGGTCTGGTGATCACCTGTCACGCCGCACCGCCTCTCCCGCGCGACAGCTCCTGGGTGTCCCAGCGCAGCTCCAGCGCGGCCCGGTCCCGGCGCAGCCGGGCATGGCGGGCGTAGGCCCAGGTGAGCAGGAAGGTGGTGAGGAACTGTCCGAGCCCGGCCAGCATGGCCACGTTCACGGCACCGGCCACCGGCCGGGCCATCAGCTCCGGTGCCGTCGTGGCGGCCACGACGTAGGCCACGTACCAGGCGAGGAAGGCGATGACTCCGGGGACGACGAACCGGCGGTAGCGGCTGCGGACCTTCTGGAAGGCCGCGCTGCGCTGGACCTCCAGGTACACCTCGGACGGGTCCACGGCATCGGTGGCGGGCCGCGGTGCGGGTACCGCCGCGGGCTGCTCGGCCGACTCGCCCCAGCCCGCGGCGAGGGCGTCGTACCACGGGTCGTCGTACCCGACGTCCCGCGGCTGACCGCCGGGACGACCATTGCTTGGCTGCATGCCCAAGGATGGACAGAACGGGAAGATCCCCGACTCTTCTTCCCTGGCGCCTTCACCCCATCAGGTGACGCACGTGCTGGTCGCGGGGCCGTTCCGGCCTCGATGCCGGTGCCGGCCCCGCGCAGCAGTGGCTACGCGTCGATGCGCGAGCGGTCCAGTGTCGCGGCCGAGCTGGAGATGAACTCCTTGCGGGGCGCGACGTCGTTGCCCATGAGGAGGTCGAAGACCTGCTCGGCGGCCTCCAGGTCGGTGAGGTTGATCCGGCGCAGGGTGCGGTGGCGCGGATCCATCGTCGTCTCGGCCAGCTGGTCGGCGTCCATCTCGCCGAGACCCTTGTAGCGCTGGATCGAGTCCTTGTAGCGGATGCCCTTGCTCTGGAACTCCATGAGCTTGTCGCGCAGCTCCCGGTCCGAGTACGTGTACACGTACTTGTCCTGGCCCTTCTTGGGCTGGATGATCTCGATCCGGTGCAGCGGGGGCACCGCGGCGAACACCCGGCCGGCCTCGACCATGGGCCGCATGTAGCGGTGGAACAGGGTCAGCAGCAGGGTGCGGATGTGGGAGCCGTCCACATCGGCGTCGGTCATCATGATGATCTTGCCGTAGCGGGCGGCGTCGATGTCGAAGGTCCGCCCGGAGCCGGCCCCTATGACCTGGATGATCGCTCCGCACTCGGCGTTCTTGAGCATGTCCGTGACGGACGACTTCTGGACGTTGAGGATCTTGCCGCGGATCGGCAGCAGCGCCTGGAACTCGGAGTTCCGGGCGAGCTTCGCCGTGCCCAGCGCGGAGTCGCCCTCGACGATGAACAGCTCGCTGCGGTCGACGTCGTCGCTGCGGCAGTCGGCGAGCTTGGCCGGCAGCGAGGAGGACTCCAGGGCCGTCTTGCGGCGCTGGGCGTCCTTGTGCTGTCGGGCGGCGATGCGCGTACGGGCCGCCGCGACGGCCTTCTCCAGGACGACCCGGGCCTGCTGGGCTGCGTCGCGCTTGGTGGAGGTCAGGAACGCCTTGAGCTCCTTGGAGACCACGTTGTTCACGATGCGGCGGGCCGCGGAGGTGCCGAGGACCTCCTTGGTCTGGCCCTCGAACTGCGGCTCGGCGAGGCGCACGGTGACGACCGCCGTGAGCCCCTCCAGGGCGTCGTCCTTGACGATGTCGTCCTCGGCGACGCGCAGCAGCTTCTTGGCGCGCAGGACCTCGTTCATGGTCTTGGCGACGGCCTGCTCGAAGCCGGCGACATGGGTGCCGCCCTTGGGGGTGGCGATGATGTTGACGAACGACTTGACGGTCGTGTCGTAGCCGGTGCCCCAGCGCAGCGCCACGTCGACGCCGAGCTCGCGGGTCACCTCGGTGGGCGTCATCTGGCCGTGCTCGTCGAGGACGGGGACCGTCTCCTTGAAGGTGCCCTGCCCCTGGAAGCGGAGGGTGTCGCAGACGGCCTTGTCGGTGGCCAGGAACTCGCAGAACTCGCTGATGCCGCCGTCGAAGCGGAAGGACTCCTCGCCCTTGCTGCCGCCCTCGCCGAGCCCGTACTCGTCCCGGACGACGATGGTCAGGCCGGGCACCAGGAACGCGGTCTGGCGGGCACGCGCGTGCAGGTTCTCGAGGGAGAGCTTGGCGTCCTTGAGGAAGATCTGCCGGTCGGCCCAGTAGCGCACGCGCGTGCCACTACGGGCCTTGGGGATCTTCTTGGTCTTGCGCAGCCCGCTCTTCGCCTCGAACTTCGCGTCCGGCCCGAGGGCGGCGAAGGCACCGGGCACGCCGCGGCGGAAGCTGATCGCGTGCGTGTGCCCGCCGCGGTCCACCTCCACGTCCAGACGGGCGGAGAGGGCGTTGACGACGGACGCGCCGACGCCGTGCAGACCGCCGGAGGCGGCGTAGGAGCCGCCGCCGAACTTGCCGCCGGCGTGCAGCTTGGTCATGACGACCTCGATGCCGGACAGGCCGGTCTTCGGCTCGACGTCGACCGGGATGCCGCGGCCGTTGTCCCGGACCTCCACCGAGCCGTCGTCGTGCAGGATCACCTCGATGTGATCGCAGTAACCGCCGAGGGCCTCGTCCACGGAGTTGTCGATGATCTCCCACAGGCAGTGCATCAGACCGCGGCTGTCGGTCGATCCGATGTACATGCCGGGGCGCTTGCGCACGGCCTCGAGCCCCTCGAGGACGAGCAGGTGCCGCGCGGTGTAGTTGGAACCGTCGCGGTCTGCTCCTGCCAGCAGCGCTGTGGACGGCACGGACGTCTCGGCGGTCACGCGGTTCGCTCCTCGCTGAATTTCAGATGGGGCCCTCATGGGTAAGGGCACCGCTTCAGTCACCGGTGAGAGGGTACCGAGGCCTGGTAGAGCCGTTGTAACGCCACCCTCGTCTGACCTCACCCTAGTCGAGAGTCGCATACTTGTTCGATCCCTCGATGGAGTGAAGCACACATCACGTTCCCTTCCAGGCATGAACCATTTAGGCTCCGGGCACGTCCTCATGAACAACCGGCAACCCAGCCGGGAGGGCCGACCACCGATACGACGCGAATCCGTACGACACAGAGACACGCAATACGGCACATTCGCCGCCAACCGGCAACAGCCAGCCATCTCGGAGAGATTTTTTTCGAGAGAAAGCCACGAGCGGGAACGTTTTGGGGCTGGTTGGATGTTGACCCTGGTACGACAGCTCGTCGAGCTAGAGAAGAGGCGACGTGACTACTGTTCTGACCCCCGCGAGCCCGCTGACGGCCGCCGATCGCTGCGACCGCTGCGGCGCCCAGGCATACCTGCGCGTCGTCCTGCTGAGCGGCGGAGAACTGCTCTTCTGCGCCCACCACGGCCGCAAGTTCGAGCCGGAACTCAAGAAGATCGCCGCTGAGATACAGGACGAGACGGAGCGGCTGACCTCCGCTCCGACGAACGCCTCCGAAGAAGAGCGCTGACATCTCGCGTACGACGACGAGCAGCCCGGCACAGGCCGGCGAGCGGGCGGCCGCCTCCGATCTCGGAGGCGGCCGCCCGTGTCACGCTCTCGTTCCGGGGCTCATCCCCACCTGAGCGTCCTCAGGACGTCGGAGATGCGGGTGTAGACCCCCGGGCTGCCGGCCCAGCCGCAGCCGCTCCCCCATGACACCAGCCCTATCAGCCGCCCCTCGGCCACCAGCGGCCCTCCGCTGTCCCCCTGGCAGGCGTCCCGGCCCCCGTCCTCCTCACCGGCGCACAGCATCGTCTCGGCCCGGTAGGTGCCGTCCGAGCCACCGGGATACGCCTTCTCGCACAAGGCGTCCGGCAGCACGTGCAGCCGCGCCGCGTGCAGGCTGCCGGCGTAGCTGCCGCCGCCCGTGGTGTCGCCCCATCCGTAGACGGTCGCGGGCGTGTGCGCCCGGTAGGCGGGGTCGCCCGCCGCGGCCATCCCTATGACCGAGCTCGACGGAAGCTTCTCGGCCAGGGTGAGCACGGCGAAGTCACCCGAGTTGCCGACACCGTCGTAGGCCGGGTTCACCCACACCGAGCGCACGGCTATCTCCTGGCCCTTGTCCGACAGCAGCTCGGTGCGCCCGGCTATGACCCTGAGGTCCCGCACCTGCTGCGGCTTCACGCCCAGGATCTCCTCGTCCAAGCAGTGGGCCGCGGTGAGCACGGTGGTCCGGCCGACCGCCACTCCCCCGCAGAACTGTCCCGCGCGCGTACCTCCGAACAGGTCACGACTGGACAGCGCGACCGTCCAGGGGCTCTCCGAGACATCGACCGGGAACCCACCGACGACGATGCTGTCGGCGGCCGCCGAAGAGGCCGAGGCCAGCGGCATGGCGGCTGCGGCGGCCGCGAGGACCAGGGGGCGGACCAGGGCCCGGGCAAGACGACGTCGCATGCACACTCCTCACACTGGGGTGGTCATTGGACACCCAGCGTGATCCACGAGGCCGGACCACGCACCCGCGCGACAGCACGACGAAGGCCCGGCACACCCCCCGCGGACGGGGAGAGCGCCGGGCCTTCGGAGCCGGATGAGCTCCGGTGACTAGTCGAGGTAGTCGCGCAGCACCTGCGAGCGCGAGGGGTGGCGCAGCTTCGACATCGTCTTCGACTCGATCTGGCGAATGCGCTCACGCGTCACGCCGTACACCTTGCCGATCTCGTCGAGGGTCTTCGGCTGACCGTCGGTGAGACCGAAGCGCATGGAGACGACGCCCGCCTCGCGCTCGGACAGGGTGTCGAGCACCGAGTGCAGCTGCTCCTGCAGCAGCGTGAAGCTCACCGCGTCGGCCGGGACGACCGCCTCGGAGTCCTCGATGAGGTCACCGAACTCGCTGTCGCCGTCCTCGCCCAGCGGGGTGTGCAGCGAGATGGGCTCGCGGCCGTACTTCTGGACCTCGATGACCTTCTCCGGGGTCATGTCGAGCTCCTTGGCCAGCTCCTCCGGGGTGGGCTCGCGGCCCAGGTCCTGGAGCATCTGGCGCTGCACGCGCGCGAGCTTGTTGATGACCTCGACCATGTGCACCGGGATACGGATGGTGCGGGCCTGGTCGGCCATGGCGCGGGTGATCGCCTGACGGATCCACCAGGTGGCGTACGTGGAGAACTTGTAGCCCTTGGTGTAGTCGAACTTCTCCACCGCGCGGATCAGACCGAGGTTGCCCTCCTGGATCAGGTCCAGGAAGAGCATGCCGCGGCCGGTGTAGCGCTTGGCCAGGGAGACCACCAGACGGAGGTTGGCCTCCAGGAGGTGGTTCTTGGCGCGGCGGCCGTCCTCGGCGATGATCTCCAGCTCGCGCTTGAGCTTCGGCGCCAGCTTGTCGGAGTTGGCCAGCTTGTCCTCGGCGAACAGGCCCGCCTCGATGCGCTTGGCGAGCTCGACCTCCTGCTCGGCGTTGAGCAGGGGGACCTTGCCGATCTGCTTGAGGTAGTCCTTGACCGGGTCGGCGGTGGCGCCGGCGGCGGCGACCTGCTGGGCGGGCGCGTCGTCCTCGTCCTCGTCGGAGAGCACGAAACCGGCGTTCTCGGTGCCCTCGGGCTCGCCCTCGGCCACCTTGGTGTCCTCGAGGACTTCCTCGTCCGCCAGCTCGACGTCGTCCTTCTTGGCGGCGGTCTTCTTGGCAGCCGTCTTCTTGGCCGTGGCCTTCTTGGCGGTCGCCTTCTTCGCGGTGGTCTTCTTGGCAGCCGCCTTCTTGGCGGGGGCCTCTTCCTCGACGGCCGGCTCGGCGGCGGACTCCGCCGGCGTGGCGGTGGCGGTGGCCTTGCGGGGGGGCGACGCCTTCGCCGCGACCGTCTTGGTGGCGGTGCGCTTGGCAGGACTCTTCGCTGCGACGCTCTTTCGGGTCCGCTTGGGCTCTGCGGCACTGACCATCAGCGTCACACCCTCTTCCTCGAGGATCTGGTTGAGGCTGCGCAGTACGTTCTTCCACTGAGTGGCCGGAATCTGGTCAGCTTCGAAGGCCCGACGCACATCGTCGCCGGCGATCTGCCCCTCAGCCTTTCCCCGCTCAATGAGCGCCATGACAGAGACGGACTCGGCGATCTCCGGCGGGAGCGTACGGGATGTGCTGGCCGACACGAACAACCTCTCGGAACGTTGGAAAACGGCTTCCGGCCCCGTCCACAGTGGACAGGAGCCGACCGCCGGCTTGGGGATGGGCCGACGGCGCGGGCGGGGGCCGGGGAGATGCACAGCGCCATGAACGGCGTCCGTATTCCCTCCGCGGCTGTCACCTCTTAGGTCATCGCGTTCTTTCCGGGAGCGTTACGCCCAATCCGCGTGGCCCGAGTCACACCCCGTAAGCATCCAAAAGTAGTCAGATGAGGACAAAAGCGGTCACCAGTGGTCGAGGCTGCCGCTTCGTGGCGGTTCGCCGGGCCTCACCATGGCCGACTTGCCCTCGCCGGACCGCGCGGTTGCGACTCCGCGCCTTCTCGGCACTCACTCTGCAGTCACCGTCTCCCCACCCTGTACCCACTCGGCGCCTCGCCCTCGCCGCCGGACCCCGCCGGATCGATGGAGATCCCGCGGGGTCCGGCAGGGGGGACGGCTCATCGGCCGGACGATGCCACAGGAGGGGGATGGCACGCCGCGCCGGGCCGTCCGCGGAACGCGGTCAGTGCTCGCGGGGAGCGGGCACCACGCGTTCTACGTCGGGGTGGACCGTCAGCAGCTGGCGCATGGCCGCCTCGGCCGCCGCGCCGTCGCCGCCCGCGAGGGCGTCGACGATCCGGCCGTGGTGGGCCACCGAGGCCTCGTGCGGCCGCTCACAGCCCGTGACCGGACCGCCCGAGACCTGGAGCGCCGCGGAGACGATCCCCGACAGGTGCTCGAGCATGCGGTTGCCGGCGACCTGGATCAGCAGGGAGTGGAACTCGGAGTCGGCACGCGCGAAGGTGAGCGCGTCGCCCTGGCCGATGGCGTGGCTCATGATGTCGACCATCGCGGACAGGCGCTGCTGGACGTCCTCGCGCCCGTGCCCGGCGGCCAGGCGGGCGGCCAGGGGCTCGATCGTCCAGCGCAGCTCACTGAGCTCACGGCGCTGGTCGTCCCGCTGCGGCCCGAAGGCCCGCCACTCGATGATGTCCGGGTCGAGCAGGTTCCAGTCGCTGACGGGGCGCACGCGCGTGCCCACGTTCGGGCGGGCGCTGACCAGGCCCTTGGCCTCCAGGACGCGGAGCGACTCGCGGACGACGGTGCGGGAGACCTCGAAACGCTGGCCGATCTCCTCGGGCACCAAGGGGCGGTCGGCGCCCAGATCACCCGAAACGATCATCTGCCCCAGCTGCTGGACGAGTTGGCCGTGCAACCCGCGGCCGCGGCTGCCCGCGGCGCGCCGGCTCACCCGGCCGAGCTCCGGGTCCGCGCCGTCCCAGACGTGTGCCCCGCCGCGGTCGACGGCGGGCGCCTCCTCAAAGGGGTAGCGGTCGAGTTCGCCCGGGCTCGCGAGGCCGGAGTCTGCGGAGCGGGCGGCGGTCATCATGGTGTGCGCAAGGGTACTCACGCATCCTTTGTCGGCGTGGCTTCCAACTCCCTTGAGGTCTTTGGTGAAAAGCACACGAAAGGGTGATCGCTCACGCCGTCGCAATTGACGCCTTATCGGAAAGAAATGGGCTTTCCCCGGGGAGTTGTGGGCACGGACGGACCGATAGCGGCATCGACGGTCGTCATCGGACCCTGCTGCGCAGGTTCGTGAACAGATACGCGCAGAGCAGCGTGCCCACGGACAACGCCATTGCGCCGCCCACGGGTTGTGCGATCAGCCGCAGCGCGGCCTCCAGGTAGCGGTCCCCTCCGAAGGGCCACCCGAGCGGGAACAGCTCACGCATCCGTGCGGGGAACCCGGCCGCGGCGCGCACCGACGACCCCCGTGACATCCACTGCAGGAGGGGCACGACGAGGAGCGGTACGGCGACGACGGCGGCGAGCCCGGCACTGGTGGACCGGAACACACCCGCGGCCAGCACACCGGCCCAGGCGCACCCGATCACGAGTCCGAGCCAACTCGCGCTCAGGGCGAGCCAGTCGGCGGGAACCTCGACGAGCTCCCGTCCGTAGACGAGATAGAGCACCTCGGCATCGCATCCGACGGTCAGGACGGCGAGCAGCAGCGCGCTCAGCGAGGCGACGAGGAGTTTGGCGGTGAGCAGCCCGAGCCGCCGGGGCACGGTGCCGCGATCCGCCGCCAGGGCGGGGTGGCGGAACTCGTCACCGAAGGCCAGCGCACCGAGCAGGCCTGCCCCGATCGCCGCGGGCGGCAGCGGCAGCTCCCTCGGCCACGCGGCGAGCAGCCGCGGCTGCGGCGTGTGTCCGAGCCGGGCCAGCAGCACGGCGCTGATCACGGACACGACGAGCACCGCGGCCCCGATCCCGAACCCGGTGCCGATCCCGGTCGCACGCCGGATCTCGTACCGCAAAGGGCGGAGGGGGCTGGGCGCCGGGCGGACGGTGATGGGGGGCGGCAACTCGGCGAGGGGGTCGGGCGGGGGGCCGGCGTCGTCGTGGGGTGGATGCGGGTCTTTGGCGGTGGACGCGGGCGAGGCTTTCGTGGGAGGCGTTTCCTGGAGGGCGCTCACCGGTGACGTCTCGAGGGGAGTGCTCGACTGTGGCGGATGCCCGATGGGGCCGGTCACCGCCTCCGGAGCCCCATCGGCACGGGCGCTGGCACTGGTCTCGGCATCGGGGTGCTGCTCATCGGGGGGTGGGGCTGCCGCTCCCGGACCCATGTCTCCGAGCTCGTCCGCGAGTTGGTGCACCACGATGCCGTGGCGGAACGCCGTCTCGCCGATGGCCGCGCAGCTACTGCCGTAGACGGAGAGCTGGTTGCCTCCCTCCCGTACGACCTCCACGGAACGACGCGCGGCGCGGGCCTCCTTGGTGAGCAGCACGGAGAGGCGGGCGGCGTGCGGGCTGCGGACGGCGACGCGGGGACGCAGCCGGGTGCGGGCGAAGTCCGCGGTCTCCTGATCGGCGACGACCTTCCCCTGCTCCAGCGTGACCACCCGGTCCGAGAACCGCGCAGCCTCCTTGGGGTCCGCGGTCGTGCACAGCACGGTGCCGCCCTGGGCCGCGTACGTCCGCAGAACACCGTAGAGCCAGCGGTTCTCGCGAACGGAGAGCCCGTGCGCGGGGTTGTCGAGCACGAGCGTGTGCGGGTCCGCGAGCAGCGCGCAGGCCAGCCCGAGCCGGCGGTGCACGCCGCGTGAGAGCGTGCCGAGCCGTTCGTCGCGCAGGCTCACGAGGCCGATCACCTCGAGGACTTCGTCGGCCCGGCCGCCCGGGACGCCCGCGGCGGCGCACAGCATGCGCAGATGCCCACGCACCGTACGGGCGGGGTGGCCCGGCACATCGCCGAGCAGCACGCCGACTTCGCGGGCGGGGTGGGCGATGCGGTGCAGCGGGCGTCCTCTGAAGTAGGTGATGCCACGGCCCGGTTGCAGCTCGAGCATGAGTCGAAGTGCCGTCGTCTTGCCGGCGCCCGGTGCTCCGAGCAGCGCGGTCACGCGGCCCTCGGGCGCCTCGAACGAGACGTCGTCGACGGCGGGCGGAAGCTCTTTGCGGGGGTTGCTGGTCAATCCGATGGCCTGGATCATCCGAAGCAAGATAGCGCGCCAAAACGGATTTTTCGGGAATCGCCGGGCTTGCTGAGGATGCGGACAGGCCCAGGTCGCGGCTGCGTGCTCGCGCTCCGGCCGTCGACCGGTCAGGGCGTCCTCGTCAGACCTCGGGCCGCAGCATCGGCGGATTGAGCAGTGTCGCTCCGCCGGCCCGGAAGAGCTGGGCGGGGCGACCGCCCTGCCGGGTGGTCGTACCGCCGGTGGGCACGAGGAAGCCCGGCGTCCCGGTCACTTTGCGGTGGAAGTTGCGCGGGTCGAGCGCCACTCCCCAGACCGCCTCGTAGACCCGGCGCAGCTCACCGACGGTGAACTCGGGCGGACAGAAGGCGGTCGCCAGCGAGGAGTACTCGATCTTGGAGCGGGCGCGCTCCACACCGTCCGCCAGGATCTGGGCGTGGTCGAAGGCGAGCGGCGCCACCGGCTCGCCGTCCCGGCCGTAACCGCCCTGCTGCAGCAGTTCCTCGACCGGCGCCCAGCGGGCGTTGCTGGCGTCGCCACCGGCGCGCGGTGCGGGCAGATCGGGTGCGAGGGCCAGGTGCGCGACGCTGACGACACGCATCCGCGGATCACGCTTCGGATCACCGTACGTCGCGAGCTGTTCCAGGTGAGCCCCGTTGTCCTGGGCGGGCACGGCGGGGTCGTGGACCCGCAGTCCCGTCTCCTCGGCCAGCTCGCGTGCCGCCGCCTGCGCCAGGTCCTCGTCGGCCCGCACGAAGCCGCCCGGCAGGGCCCAGCGGCCCTGAAACGGCGGCTCGCCCCTGCGCACCGCCAGCGCGCACAGGGAATGGCGGCGCACGGTCAGCACGACCAGGTCCACAGTGACGGCGAAGGGCGGAAAGGCTGACGGGTCGTAGGGCATGCCGCGATCATAGTCGTCTGCCTGACGATAAACACTCCCTTCGTCGGTCGCATCCATGGCTGATCCACGTCGGTCCACCACGGCCCGCGCTGTCCGCGTCCGGTATGGCGGCGATCAGGCGTCCTTCCAGGTCACGCTCCCAGCCGCAGTCTGTCCGCCGCCTCCTCGACCATGGCCGTTCCGAGTCGGCCGACCCGTACGGCGAAGGGTGCTCCGGCGACGCGCAGCCCGGTGAGGACGATCTCGCCCAGCGGTGCGCCTGGCATCGGGCGGAGGGTGACGGTGCCGGCCGGGGCGTCCGGACGGATTCCCGCGAGGGTGGTGATCAGCAGGACGCCGGCGGCCGCGGCGGTGGCCGCGGGGCGGCAGGCGGCCGGGTGCGGAAGCGGGGCGCCGCCCTCCGTCCGCTGCTGACCGGCGTACATCTCAGGCAGTCGGTACCCGAACGCCTCCGCCGCCCCGAGCACCCCCCGCAGCAGCGAGGCCGCCTCCCGCTCGTGCCCCGCCGCGGCGAGACCCGTGACGGCGAGTGCCGTCTCATGGACGCGTACGGCACCGGCGCGGTGTCCGAACGGGTTGTGGCCCGGCTCGTCGGCGGCCAGTCCGCGCAGCCCCCAGCCCGAATCCATCCCGGGCCCGCCGAGCAGCCGGGCCAATTGCTCGACGCTCCCCTTGTCGAGGAGCCCTGGGGCCAGTTGGCCCCCGCCCAGCAGGCCGGTGTCGAGGAGGTGCACCGTCCAGGAGCCCAGCTGCGGCACGAGGCGGCCGTCGGGACCGCGCGCCGCAGCCGGTCTTCCGCCACCGCCACCGCCACCGTCATCGATCCGGAAGTCCTCCTGGAAGGCCTTACGCAGTGCGGCCGCCCACTGCCGAAGACCGTCCGCGCCCGGTCTGCCACAGGCGTCGAGCAGATCGGCTCCGAGCAGCGCGGCCCGATGGGCGTGGGCCTGCGTTTCACAGCGGAGGGGGCTGTCCGGGCCCACGTCGGGCAGGTAGACACCGTCGCCCGCCGTGTTCCGCAGCCAGGTCAGACAGCGTTCGGCGGCGGGCAGCAGCTCCTGCGTCTCACGCTCGGGCAGACCCCAGCGGTGAGCCTCGGCGAGCAGCACCGGGAACAGCAGGGTGGCCTCCACGCCCGTGCAACTCGGTGGGAGATGCGGTCCCGCGTCGCGGCGCGGTCCGGGGATCAGGCCCGACCGCGGCCCGGAACCGGTGAGTTGAGTGCCGGCGAGTGTGCGCAGGGTGCCTGCCGCGAGGCCGGTACCGAGGGGCAGTGTCATGCGCGCCGCAGCGAGTGCCTCTGCCGGGGCCAGACCGCATCGCCATGGTGTGCCGGCGGCCAGGTGGACGGCGGTGGGGTGCGTGGGGCTACGGACCAGGAGCGCCTGGAGATCTTCGATGCTCGTCCGCAGCAGCGCGGACACCCGGGCGTCGTCCGCCACGGCACGGGCAGGCGCCAGCGGGCTCGTGGCCGCGCGGCCCGCCGTGCGCAGGGGCGCCGTTCCCTCCAGCCGTACGCGCAGTTCCAGGCGCACGCTGCCGCCCGGGGGCAGTTCGAGCTGCCAGCGCAGCAGTCCGGCCGAGGCGAGCGCGTCGGCGGGCGGCGGCTCGGCCGTGACCGACGCGCTTCCCGCTGCGCAGGCCCAGCGCAGACCGGTGTCGTGCACGCCGGCGGGGAGCTCCGGCCCCGGGTGGCCGGACGCGATCGCTCCGAGGTCGGCGAGGTCCGTGCCGAGGGCCACCTCGACGGGCAGACGCAGCGTGCGCGAGGCGGCGCTGTGCAGGGTGATCCGCTCGGTGCCGTCCGCGCACCGGAGGCGTTCGACGAGGACGTCGGGGTCCGGGCTCCCGTGCGGGGCGGAGCGCAGCGTTCCCACGAAACGGGCGCGATCGGCTGCGACCATCCGGGCCTGCACCGCGAGCGGTTCTCTTCCGCCGACACGGATCTGACAGCGCGAGAGCAGACGCCGCCCCGCCCGGTAGAACCCCTCCAGCCCACGACCGGTCAGCTGGCCGCCTTCCGTCGAGATGGCGAGTCCGGGAAGTGCGACGCAGATCAGAGCCGTGTGAACGGGCGGCAGCTCGGGTGCCCATCGGGGAGCCGCGCCCGGGACGCCCTGCGTGCTCGACCTCCGAGGTCCCGGCCTGAGGGGCGAGGAGGCCGGCGGGCGTGCGGCCGTGGGCGGCGAGCCGGGCGCCGAGCCCGTCCGGGCCGGTGGCGGTACGGAGGGGCCGGGGGCGTCGCCCGTGCCGGGTCGCGCGTCGGCAGGAGTGCTGAGCAGGCGTCCAGTGCTGAGCCGAGAAGCGTGCCCTGCCTCGGAGAAGTGGTCGTCGCCGGCCGGGGGCCGGGGCGGACGCGGCTGGTGCATGGGACGGCTTTCTGTGCGCTCCGGGGGCCCTGACCGTGTCCGATGCCGGGGGCTTCCGGGCGGGCAGGGGCTGCACGGCGTCCCGCCTCGTGCAGGCGTTCTGCCACTCAGACGAACGGCACCGGCCTGCGCCAGGTCACGCCCGCAGCCGGGTGACCGCACGGTCGGCCCGCCGGATCCACCCGGTCCGCGCGGAACCCTTGCCGTCCGTTTCATCCATCGCAAAACGCCCGCCCGCCGACGACGCCAGAAGCCGTTTCCTTCGCTTCGGCCGTCGAGCGCCGGACCTCCCGCCGCGACCCGCTGAGCCCGCACGCGTGCCCAGGTCACCGCGCGTGCCGCTGTCTGCCCGCTCACTCATTCCTCCCCGTCGCCGCTCTCGACACCCGCCGGCCGGGCGCCTTCCTGCCGGTCCTGCCGCCCAGGCACGCCATCCGGGCGCCTGCTGCCCGCTGCCCCGCCTCCGGGGTGCGTGCGGTCCGCCGATCGGCGCGGATGCGGAACCCGGGCGCCCGGTCCGCGAGCTTCCGCGCGCGACCGGCGCGGGGAACGGCTGCCGCGGGCACCGGCGGGCGTACGTCGAGGCCGTCCGCGGTGCGAGGGGGCCTCCTGCGGGACGGGCATGGACGGCTCGGATTTCTCCGGATTCGCCCGGTTCTCGCGTTCCGCACGCAGACAGCGGCGGACGGATTCCGGGTCGAGGCCCTCGTTGCAGGCCTGGTGCAGGAGACGGGCGAACAGGTAGTCGGGATCGGCACCCAAGGCCATGGCGAGTGCCTCCCTGGCCTCGAGTTCGTCGCCGGTCGACCAGGCGACCCAGCCGGCGAGGGTGAGGGGTGCCGCGGCGTGTTCGCCGTAGGGACCGACGCAGCGCCGCGCCAGGGCGCGCCACAGCCTCAGGGCGTGACTCGCGCTCTCGCCCTCCATCCACTCGGCCGCGCGGTCGCGGGTCGTGCGGTCCTGCAGACCGAGGATCAGCGTGGCCGCCTCGTCGTGAGTGACCAGCTCGTCGTCACGCAGATCCGCCGCGAGCATGCCGGTCACGGGCGGGGCGTCGGCGAGCCGGCCCATGATCCGCTCAGCGAGTTGCAGCGTCTCCTCGGCTACCTCATGGCGCCCTGCCGTGTCGAGCATCCGGGGGACCAGCGTCAGCCCCGCGGCATCCAGCGCGACTTCCTGCTCGAGCCCGGCGGGCTTGTCCCAGGGGAGCAGCCTGGCGCGCAGTTCGCGCAGTGTGCCGCGTACCTGGAGCCCCGCGTAGGTCGCGGCGGCGGCCAGCACGGACGTACCGGGCAGGCCCATGGGTGTGCCCTCGGCCGGGCAGCAGTCCTGGTTGTCGCAGCAGTACGACCAGAACCGCCCGTCGGAGATGCACAGGGCCTCCACCACCGGCACATCGAGTCCGCCGCACTCCAGCCGCAGGGTCCGGGCGAGCGGCCCCAGCCGTTCCTTGACCTGGCGGCCGGATTCACCCTTCACCGGTTCCTGGCAGAGAAAGACGACCATCTGCTCGGGCCGGGCGCCCCGGCGTTCGCTGCCCGTCACCAGGCCGTGGGCCAGTTGGCGGGCGGCGGACGGCCAGTCGTCCGCGTTCGCGGGGATGCCGAGCCGTGCGCGACCTCCGAACCGGCCACGTCCGTCCCGGTCGTGCAGGGCCACCAGGACGATGCTGTCCTCCGGGCGGTACCCGAGCAGATAGGGCAGCGCGTCGGCGAGTTCGGCCGGGGAGCGCAGGGTGACCTGCTGTTCCTCGCCGTGGCCGACGTAGGCGGTGCAGCCGAGTTCGTCCGCGGATAGGTCGTGGTCGTGCGCGGGACGGTCGTGGCCGTCTCCCCGTGCGCCAGAGCCGGTGATGTCGCCGTTTTCGGAGGATCCAGTCGTTTCGCTGTGATTCGTCATGCGAGAACGATCTCGCGGAATGCAATCTTCCGGTTTCGCCTGTGGATAACTGCCGCCAGGGACACGTCACAGCACCCGCCGACCTGGCCGTCCGCACTCACCGGCCGGGCTCGCGGACCCGGCTGTCACTGCCGTCCTGTTGTATGGAACGCATGGAGCACACCAGCAACGCGGATCTCCGGGCGGCCGCCGACGCCGTCCTCGCCCGTCTCGTCGCGGACGCCTCGGGCGAGGCCCGGCTGCGCGAGGACCAGTGGAGGGCGATCGAGGCGCTGGTCGCGGACAAGCGCCGGGCCCTGGTCGTACAGCGCACCGGCTGGGGCAAGTCCGCGGTCTACTTCGTGGCCACGTCGCTGCTGCGGGCACAGGGCAGCGGCCCCACCGTGATCGTCTCGCCGCTGCTGGCGCTCATGCGCAACCAGGTCGAGGCAGCGGCCAGAGCCGGGATCCACGCCCGGACGATCAACTCCTCCAACAGCGAGGAGTGGGAGACCATCCAGGGCGAGATCGCCGCGGGCCGCGTCGATGTCCTGCTGGTGAGCCCCGAGCGGCTGAACAACCCGGACTTCCGCGACGAGGTGCTGCCCGAACTGGCCGCCGCGACCGGGCTGCTGGTGGTGGACGAGGCCCACTGCATCTCCGACTGGGGCCACGACTTCCGCCCGGACTACCGCCGGCTGCGCACCATGCTCGCCGATCTCCCGCCCGGCGTGCCCGTGCTCGCCACCACCGCCACCGCCAACGCGCGCGTGACCGCCGACGTCGCCGAACAGCTCGGCACGGGCGGCACCTCGGACGCCCTGGTGCTGCGTGGCCCGCTCGACCGGGAGAGCCTCAGTCTGAGCGTGTTGCGCCTGCCGGACGCCGCCCACCGGATGGCCTGGCTCGCCGATCATCTGGACGAGCTGCCGGGTTCGGGGATCATCTACACCCTCACCGTGGCCGCGGCCGAGGAGGTCACGGCGTTTCTGCGGCAGCGCGGCCACACCGTCGCCTCGTACACCGGCAAGACGGAGAACGCGGACCGGCAGCAGGCCGAGGAGGACCTCCTCGCCAACAAGGTGAAGGCCCTGGTGGCCACCTCCGCGCTCGGCATGGGCTTCGACAAGCCCGACCTCGGCTTCGTGGTGCACCTCGGCTCACCGTCCTCCCCCATCTCGTACTACCAGCAGGTCGGCCGCGCGGGGCGCGGTGTGCGTCATGCCGAGGTGCTGCTCCTCCCGGGCAAGGAGGACGAGGCGATCTGGGAGTACTTCGCCTCACTCGCCTTCCCCTCGGAGGAGTTGGTGCGCCGCACGCTCGACAGCCTCGCGGGCGCCGACCGGCCTCTGTCGCTTCCCGCCCTCGAACCCCTGGTGGAGCTGCGCCGTTCCCGGCTGGAGACGATGCTCAAGGTCCTGGACGTGGACGGGGCGGTGCGGCGGGTCAAGGGCGGCTGGATCGCCACCGGTCAGCCGTGGACCTACGACGGCGAGCGGTACGCCTGGGTGGCGCGCCAGCGCAAGGCCGAACAGCAGGCGATGCGCGAGTACGCGGAGACCACGGGCTGCCGGATGGAGTTCCTGCAGCGCCAGTTGGACGACGAGGCGGCCAAACCCTGTGGCCGCTGCGACAACTGCGCCGGTGCCCGGCACACCGCCGAGGCGTCCGCGGCCGCGCTGGAGGCGGCCCGCGACGATCTCGGCAGGGCCGGCGTCGAGGTGGAACCCCGGCGCATGTGGCCCACCGGCCTCCCGGCGATCGGCATGAACCTCAAGGGCCGCATCCCGGCGACGGAACAGGCCGCGCAAGGCCGGGCGTTGGGGCGTCTGTCGGACATCGGCTGGGGCAACAGGCTGCGCCCCATGTTCGCGCCCCAGGCGCCGGACGGCCCCGTGCCCGACGACGTGGCGCGCGCCGTGGTGGGCGTG
>NZ_JAOCQE010000420.1 GCF_025290915.1 Streptomyces sp. 15-116A
TCGCCCGTACGCCCGGCAGCGGCTGCGGTTCCTTGTCCTGGGCGGCGCGGGCCGCGCGGGTGGCGCTGCGGCGGGACAGGGCGTCGATCACCGTCCGCTCGCCCCGGCCGCGCAGCAGGAGCAGCACGAACGGGTCGGCGTCGAGCAGCCGGGCGGTCTGGTAGCACAGGGCGGCGGCGTGCTTGCAGGGGTGGCCCCGGTCGGGGCAGCTGCAGTGCGGATCGAGGTCGCCGGGGCCGGGCAGCAGGGGGACGCCGCAGTCGGCGAGCGACTGGGGCATCTCCTTGTCCAGCAGGGCCGCGATGTGCCCCGGCCGGTCGGCCGCGGCGTCCAGGAACCGCTCCCAGTCGGCGTCCGAGAACGTACGCAAGCGCACCTGTACGCGGTACGGCCGGGGACGGCTCCCTTGGACATAGGCGAGCACGAGCCCCGGGGTCACCGTGATCGCGTCGACGTTCCCCTGCTCCGCGTACCCCCGCCCCCGCGCCAGCCGCGCGGCATCCAGGGCACCCTCCTCCAGCGCGGTGACCCAGGCGTTGCCCCACCAGGTCTCGGCGAATGTCTCACTGCCCGAGGAGCGGGGCGGGAAGGCGGGGAAGGTGCGACGGAGGTCGGAGTCGCGGGCGGGGGCGGCCATGGACCGTGGGGCGGCGGCCTGCCGGGCTCCGGACGAGCCGGAGGGGCCTGTGGGGGCAGTGGGGGCGGTGCGGGCTGAGCTCGAACGGACCTCGCTGCTCGTAGGGACGTTGTCGTCGGTGCCCCTGTCCGGCGCGTCCGCGGCGTCGGGCATGCGGAAGGCGTCGGCGAGCATGTCCCGCACCGCACGCGCCCGTACCTCGGCTTCGGCACGGTCGGCCCCCGCCGTACGGGGCATCCGTGACGGGGCCGGAGGCGTGGACCTCCTGCGCTGCTTCGTGTCGCCGGCGCCATGCCGCTCGGCCGCTGCGCGCGCCCGCTGTGCCTCCGCCCGGGCCGACCGCAGCGCCTCCCGCGCGAGGTCACCGGGCCGGTGTACGGGATGCCCGCCCTTCCCTCCGTCCTGGCCTCCTCCGAGGGCGTCGGGCGCGTTCCGAGCTTCGGCCGGGGTGCCACCGTCGTCGGGAGTCACCGCAGGGGTGTCGCCGGTAGCCGTCAGCTCGTCCGTCGCCGCCTCGCCGCTCCCCGCCCCCTGGCCGCTTCGCGCTCGCAGCGCCTGGCGCAGAGCCTCGCGGGCCGCTTCGGCGGGGCCCTGCTGCCCGGGCGCCGGATTCCCCGTCGGCTGACGCGGCTCGGTGTTCTCCCGCTCCCGCGCCGCGCGCAGTGCCTCGCGGGCCTGGTCCGAGGGGCGGGGGGTCATGAGGGGCTCCGGAGGGAGACGAGGTCGGAGAGTTCGCGGTCGGTCAGTTCGGTGAGGGCGGACTCGCCGGAGCCGAGGATCGCGTCGGCGAGGGCGCGCTTGGAGTGGAGCATCTCGGCGATGCGGTCCTCGACGGTGCCCTCGGTGATGAGGCGGTGGACCTGGACCGGCTGGGTCTGGCCGATGCGGTAGGCGCGGTCGGTGGCCTGCTCCTCGACCGCCGGGTTCCACCAGCGGTCGAAGTGGACGACGTGGCCCGCGCGGGTCAGGTTCAGGCCGGTGCCGGCGGCCTTGAGGGAGAGGACGAGGACCGGGGTGGCCCCGCTCTGGAAGCGGTCCACCATGCGTTCGCGCTCGGGTACCGGCGTACCGCCGTGCAGCAGGTCGACCGGGACCGCGCGCTCCGTCAGGTGGGTGGTGATCAGGCGGGCCATGCCGACGTACTGGGTGAAGACGAGGGCGGAGCCGTCCTCGGCGAGGAGGGTGTCCAGCAGTTCGTCGAGGAGGGCGAGTTTGCCCGAGCGGGCCGCGAGCCGGTCCGGGCCGGCGCCCGAGTGGTCCTCCTTGAGGTACAGCGCGGGGTGGTCGCAGATCTGCTTCAGCGAGGTCAGCAGCTTCAACACCAGGCCCCGTCGGCCCATGCCCTGGGCGGTCTCGATGGCGAGCATCGACTCGCGCACCACCGCCTCGTACAGCGCGACCTGTTCACGGGTGAGCGGGACGGGGTGGTCCGTCTCGGTCTTGGGCGGCAGTTCGGGGACGATCCCGGGGTCGGACTTCTTGCGGCGCAGCAGGAAGGGGCGCACCAGCCGGGCGAGGCGCCGCACGGCCTCCTCGTCCTCGCCGGTCTCCACCGCGCGCGCGTGCCGGGCGCGGAAGGACTTCAGCGGGCCGAGCAGGCCGGGGGTGGTCCAGTCGAGGAGGGCCCACAGTTCGGAGAGGTTGTTCTCGACGGGTGTGCCGGTCAGGGCCACGCGCGCGGGTGCGGGAATCGTGCGCAGCGCCTTCGCCGTCGCCGAGTGGGGGTTCTTGACGTGCTGTGCCTCGTCGGCGACGAGCATGCCCCAGCGCTGGGCGGCCAGGGTGGGCGCGGCCGAGCGCATCGTGCCGTAGGTGGTGAGGACGAAGCCGCCGTCCAGATCGTCCAGAGTGCGGTCCGGGCCGTGGAAGCGGCGTACGGGGACACCGGGCGCGAACCGGGTGATCTCCCGCTGCCAGTTGCCGAGCAGCGAGGCGGGGCAGACGACCAGGGTCGGTTCCGTGCGGGCGCGTTTCAGGTGCAGCGCGATGAGGGTGATGGTCTTGCCGAGGCCCATGTCGTCGGCGAGGCAGCCCCCGAGTCCGAGGGAGGTCATCAGGTCGAGCCAGGCCAGGCCCCTGAGCTGGTAGTCGCGCAGGGTGGCGGCGAGGCCGGGCGGCGGTTCGGCGGGGCGCACTCCGGCGGTGAGGCGGTCGCGGAGGGCGGCCAGCGTGCCGACCGGCACCGCCTCGACCGTCTCGCCGTCGACCTCCGCGCTGCCGGTGAGCGCGACGGACAGCGCGTCGACCGGGTCGAGCAGGCCCAGGTCCCGTTTGCGGGCCTTGCGCACGAGCGCCGGGTCGACGAGCACCCACTGGTCGCGCAGCCGCACGATCGGACGGTGCGCCTCGGCGAGCGCGTCCATCTCCGCGTCGGTGAGCGGGTCCCCGCCGAGCGCGAGCTGCCAGCCGAAGCGCAGCAGGTCCTCGCTCTCGAAGAAGCCGGTGCCGTCCTTCGCCGAACCGGGGGCCGGGCGGACCACCGCCGTGGCGGTGAGGTCCTGGGCGAGGTCGCGCGGCCAGTGCACGCCGACCCCGGCCGCGGCGAGCCGCGTCGCCGCCACGCCCAGCAGCTCGGACAACTCCTCCTCGGACAGGGCCAGCACATCGGGCACGTCCTGGTCGGAGAGCCGGTCCAGCGGTGGCCAGACGCGGGCCGCCCGGCGGACCGCGAGAGCGGTGTCGACCCGCGCGCGGGGGCCGAACGCGCTGTCGGCCTCCCCCGCCCACAGGGCCGCCGCGTCGGCCACCAGGGTGGGGTCGGCGAGGCTGTGCACCTGCACGATCGCCGCGCCCGCACTGCGCGCACCGGCGGACGCACCCTCGGCCTCGGCTCCGTCGGAGTCGAAGAGGTCGTACGCGGAGAGGTCGAGGCGCAGCGAGATCCGCACACCCGCGTCCATGCCGGCGGCCACCTCGGCGGCCCAGTCACGCGCGTGCGGCAGCCGCTGGGGCGCTCGCGCCGCGAACGGCAGCCCGGAGGCGTAGGGCGCGGCCGGGGTGCGGGGCAGCGTGTCGGCGACGGCGTCCAGGAAGGCGCGCACCAGCGCCTCCGGCCGGGGCAGGCGGAGAGGGCCGGATCCCGGCAGCGGCACGGCGTGGCCCTCGTACGGCAGGGCGGCGGCGACGGCACGCAGATGCGCCACGTCGGCCGGGTCGAGCGGGCCGGCGCGCCAGGCGTCGTGTTCCGTGGCCGTGAGACCGGGAAGCAGCCTGCCGCGCGCGGTGAGCCGCAGCGCGTGCAGCGCGGCCGCGCCC
>NZ_JAOCQE010000421.1 GCF_025290915.1 Streptomyces sp. 15-116A
CCCCCGAAACCGCCGGCGTCGTAAAAGCCACAGGACCCGACGCGGGCCCCGCCCCCTCCCCCGCCTCCAGGTTCAGCAGCCGCACCGCCGCCCGGCTGACCTGTTCCACCAGCGGGCCCGGGAGCCAGCCGCCCGTGACCAGGCGGGCGGCGCCCTCGGGGGCCAGGCGGCGGGCCACCTCCGCCGGGGACGGGCGGGCGGCGGGGTCCTTGTTCAGGCAGGACTCCGCCACCGCGCGCACCTCGCCGTCCAGGTCGCCCAGTTCCGGCGGCTCGTGGACGACCTTGTAGAGCAGCGCGGCCGAGGAGTCCCCGGGGAACGGCGGCGCGCCCGTCGCCGCGTACGTCAGGACCGCCCCCAGGGAGAAGACGTCCGCCGCGCCGGTGACGCCCTTGCCGAGGATCTGCTCGGGCGACATGTAGCCGGGGGAGCCGATGGAGACGCCGGACGAGGTCAGGGAGGCCGTGCCGTCCATGGCCCGGGCGATGCCGAAGTCGATGAGGAGGGGGCCGTCGAGGGTGAGCAGGACGTTGGACGGTTTCACGTCCCGGTGCACCAGGCCCAGTTCGTGTACCGCCGTCAGCGCTTCGGCGAGGCCCGCTCCCAGCGCCCGTACCGTGGCGGTCGGCAGCGGGCCGGCGTCCACGACCGCCGCCTCGAGGGACGGGCCGGCGACGTACGCCGTGGCCACCCACGGGACGCGGGCGTCGGGGTCGGCGTCCAGGACGGGGGCGGTCCAGGCGCCGCCCACCCGGCGCGCGGCCTCGACCTCGCGCCGGAAGCGGGCGCGGAACTCGTCGTCGAGCGCGAAGTGCGGGTGCACGATCTTGACCGCGACCGTGCGGCCGCCCGCGCTGCGGCCCAGGTAGACCCTGCCCATGCCGCCGGAGCCGAGCCGGCCGAGCAGCCGGTACGGTCCCACGACCGTGGGTTCGTCCACTTCGAGCGGCCGCATCGCGTCCACCCCTCCCCCGTAACACCCTGACGCTGGAACCTTCCAGCAGGGTAGTGCGCGGGTGCCACAGGCTCACGGCTGCAGCAGATCCACCTTCACGTCCGCCGGGAATCCCGTCGTCGGGCCCACCCTGCGGGCGAACTCCGCGACCGCCTCCAGCTGCGGGGGGCCGAAGCTGAAGTCGAGGGTGGTGAAGTACTGGGCCAGGGTCCGCTCGTCGAAGGCCTCCCAGCGGGCCGCCTGCTCGGCGATTTTGCCGACCTCCTCCAGGGAGAGATTGCGGGAGGCGAGGAAGGCCTCGTGCACCTTGCGGGTGATGACCGGCTCGCGCTCCAGGTAGTCCCGGCGCGCCGCCCAGACCGCGAAGACGAACGGCAGGCCCGTCCACTCCTTCCACAGCGCGCCCAGGTCGTGCACGTCGAGGCCGAAGCGCGGCCCGTCGAGCATGTTCGCGCGCAGTGCCGCGTCGCCGATGAGGACGGCGGCCTCGGCCTCCCGCATCATCAGGCTCAGGTCGGGCGGGCAGGTGTAGTAATCGGGCAGGACGCCGAACCGCTCGGCGAGCAGCAGCTGGGCGAGGCGTACGGAGGTGCGGGAGGTCGACCCGAGGGCGACCCGGGCTCCGTCCAACCGGTCCAGCGGGACCTGCGAGACGATCACGCAGCTCATCACGGGGCCGTCGCAGCCGACAGCGATGTCGGGGAAGGCGACCAGGTCGTCCGCGTGCTTGAGGAACTCGACCAGGGTGATCGGCCCGATGTCGAGGTCGCCCTGCACCAGCTGCTCGCTGAGCTTCTCGGGGGTGTCCTTCGTCAGCTCGAAGTCGAGGAGCGTGCCCGTTCTCGCAAGCCCCCAGTACAGGGGCAGGCAGTTCAGGAACTGGATGTGGCCGACGCGCGGCCGGGTGCGAGGATTGTCCACATCGTGAGGCTAGCCCTCGGGTGTCACGGCGGAGCCTCCGGCCCCGCCGCCCGCAGGACGTCCTGGCGCGGGACGGGTGGGACAGGGGGCGCGTTCAAACATTCGGGTGACGTGATCTTGACCTCTGTTGCATTCCGGCGCCCCCGTGCTAGGCTCATCGCAAGTTGCAGTTTGGTTTCCCTTGCAGTACAGAGCCTGCGGAGCATGTGACCGCGGGCTCTCGTCGTTCTCAGACATATGCAGTTGTGCAGAATTAGTCTTCACACTTGCTGGTTCTGGAGCAGGGCAACCCTTTGGGCCCAAGGAGGGCTTATGGCTACCGGAACCGTGAAGTGGTTCAACGCCGAAAAGGGCTTCGGATTCATCGCCCAGGAGGGCGGCGGTCCCGACGTCTTCGTCCACTACTCCGCGATCAACGCGACCGGCTTCCGGTCCCTCGAGGAGAACCAGCAGGTGTCTTTCGACGTCACGCAGGGCCCGAAGGGCCCGCAGGCGGAGAACGTCACGCCGGTCTGATCTTCAGATCCTTCCTCTGATCGGGAACGACTAGCAGTACCCAAGGAGCCCCGCGCCGTCAGGCGACGGGGCTCCTGCCTTTTCCGGCCGCCGCCCCCTCATGAATTCGCGGTGAATTCCTCCCGAATGCGCCTCATACGTGCTGCATGATCAGGACGAATTTCGTGCCGGGCTCCAGCGCCTCGTACGTATGCGCCACGTCCCCGCGGTACGCCATGTAGTCCCCCGCGCCGAGTTCCACGCTCTCTCCGCCGGGGCCCGCCTTGATCCGTCCGGCGCTCACCACAATGTGTTCCACCGTTCCCGGAAGGTGCGGTTCCGAGTCGCGTACCGTGCCGGGCTCCAGGGCGACGGCGTAGATGTCGCGGCGGGCTCCGGGCGGGCTCGCCGACAGCAGCGTGGCCAGATAGCTCGACTGCTCGGAGTGGACGGTCGGTCCCTGGCCCGCCCTGATGACTTGGACCGAGGAGACGGGCGGCTCCACGAGCGCGGCGAACGGCACGCCGAGCGCCACCGCCAGCGCCCAGATGGTCTCCATGCTCGGGTTGCCGCTCGCCGCCTCCAGCTGGGACAGCGTGGACTTGGCGATACCGGCGCGTCTGGCCAGCTCGGTCAGGGAGAGACCGGCGCGGGTGCGTTCGCGGCGCAGGGCGGCGGCGATCCAGTCGAGGGGGAGGCGGGGCGGGACGCCCGGGGCACCTTCGGCCATGTCGTTCGCTCCAGCGGTCTACTTGTTCGGCTTGACGAACAGCTGCTCTCTTGTCCATCGTAGAAAACATGCGTTCGGTACAGCGAACAAGGATAGGCGCCGTCGGCGGTGCCATCGACGGCGACCTCGTCCGTGATGTGTCCCTGGTCTGCCTGGCCGGGGGCATCGTCGGCGTGTCGTTCGGCGCGATCGCCGTGGCCGGGGGGCTGCCGGTGTGGGTGCCGGTGGCGATGTCGCTGCTGGTGTACGCGGGGTCGGCCCAGTTCAGCGCGGTCGGTGTGCTGCTCGCCGGGGGCGGACCGGTCGCGGCGGCGGTGACCGGGCTGCTGCTCAACACCCGCACAGCGGCCTTCAGCCTCGCCGTCGCCGAGCACATCGGCTCCGGGCGGCTCGCCCGGCTGGTCGGCGCCCATCTGGTGACCGACGAGACGGTCGCCTTCACCCTGGCCCAGACGGACCCGGCACGGCGCCGGGCGGCGTTCTGGGTCTCGGGCGTCGGGATGTTCACCGTGTGGAACGTGGGCGTGCTGGCGGGCGCGCTGGCCGGCGACGCGCTGGGCGACACGGCACGCTACGGGCTGGACGCCGCGTTCCCCGCCGTACTGGCCGCCCTGGTCCTCCCCGCCCTGCGCGAGGACGCGGGCATCCGCCGCGCGGCCCTCCCGGGCGCGGCCCTGGCCCTCGCGGTGACACCGGCGGTACC
>NZ_JAOCQE010000422.1 GCF_025290915.1 Streptomyces sp. 15-116A
AGCGCCGACGTACGCCGTGACCGCGTCGGCCACCAGCGCCACCCGCCGCGCCCCCAGCTGCCGGGCGAGGGCGCCTGGCAACTCGGCGCGCAGTTCGTCCCCCAGGCTCGCCAGCCCGGCCGCCCCGACGACAGCGGTGTCCAGGCTCCCGACCCCCGCCTCGGCGGCCAGTCCCCGCGCCAGAGGCACCAGTTGCTCCATGAGGTGCCCGGCGTCGATCCCCCGGGCACCGGTCCGCACCGGCTCCCCGGAGGCACCCCGCGCCAGCGGACCGCGCCCGGGCGTGCCCACGACGACCCGCAGACCCGAGCCGCCGGAGTCGACGGCCACGAATCCGCGAGGTCCGGGCCCGTGCTCCGCCCGTGCCCCGGTCACGGCAGTCGCCAGTCCACCGGCTGGCCGCCCTGACGGATCAACAGGTCGTTGGCCCGGCTGAACGGCCGGGAGCCGAAGAAGCCCCGGTCGGCCGACATCGGCGAGGGATGCGCCGACTCCACCGCGGGCAGATCGCCCAGCATCGGACGGCAGTTGCGCGCGTCGCGGCCCCACAGAATGGACACCAGCGGCTTGCCGCGCCCCGCCAGCGCCCGGATCGCCTGCTCGGTGACCTCCTCCCAGCCCTTGCCCCGATGCGCGCCCGGCCGGCGCGGAGCCGTGGTGAGCGCCCTGTTGAGCAGCAGCACGCCCTGCTCGGTCCACGGCGTCAGATCACCCGTGGTCGGCTGGGGCACGCCCAGGTCGGAGGTCAGCTCACGGAATATGTTGACGAGGCTGCCGGGCAGCGGCCGCACCTCGGGCGCGACCGAGAACGACAGCCCCACGGCGTGTCCCGGGGTCGGGTACGGGTCCTGGCCGACGATCAGGACGCGTACCTCGTCGAAGGGCTGCTGAAAGGCCCGCAGGACGTGCTGCCCGGCCGGGAGATAGGTGCGTCCCGCGGCGATCTCCGCGCGCAGGAACTCGCCCATCCCGGCGATCCGTCCGGCCACCGGTTCCAGGGCCTTCGCCCAGCCCGCTTCGACAATCTCATGCAAGGGTCGTGGTGCCACGGGCGTCACCCTACTGCCGTAACGGCAGCGGGGATCAACCAGTGGCCAGGACCGGACGGAAGCGCCCCTTCGCTCATCCGACCACCGCGGCCCGCACACACAGCACGTCCGGCAGATGCGCCGCCAACTGCCGCCAGCTGTCGCCGTCGTCGGCCGACGCGTACACCTCGCCGTTGCGATTGCCGAAGTACACGCCCGCCGGATCCGAGCCGTCGTGACACATCGCGTCGCGCAGCACCGTGCCGTAGTGGTCGCCCTGCGGCAGGCCCGCGCTGAGCGGCTCCCAGCTTCTGCCCGCGTCCTCCGTCCTGAACACCCGGCAGCGCCGGTCGGCGGGCACCCGGTCGGAGTCGGCGTTGATCGGGAACACATACGCCGTGTCCCCCCGGTGCGGATGGGCCACCGCCGCGAAACCGAACGTGGACGGCAGCCCCTCGCCGATGTCCGTCCAGTGCGCGCCCGCGTCGTCGCTGCGATACACCCCCCAGTGGTTCTGGAGATACAGCCGGTCCGGGTCCACCGCGTCCCGGGTCACCTTGTGCACGCACTGGCCGAACTCCGGGTCGGGATCCGGCAGGAACACCGCGGACACCCCCGAGTTGGAGGGCGCCCAGCTCTGGCCGCCGTCCAGCGTGCGGAACACACCCGCCGTCGAGACGGCCACCGTGACCGCCCGCGGGTCGCGTTCGTCGGTCAGCACGGTGTGCAGCCCCTCACCGCCGCCGCCCGGCATCCACTTGGAGCGCGTCGGGTGCTCCCACAGCGGACGGATCAGCTCGAAGGTCTCCCCGCGGTCCTCCGAGCGGTACAGCGCGGCCGGTTCCGTGCCCGCGTAGACCACGTCCGGCTCGGCGGCGGCCGGATGCAGCTGCCAGACCCGCTCCAGCGAAGCCCCGGTGTCCTTGGGGAACTTGACGGCCGGACGGGCCGGCTCCGTCCACGTCCGGCCCAGGTCGTCGGAGTGGAACACGGACGGGCCCCAGTGCGAGCTGTCGCCGCCGACCAGCAGCCGCGGGGCCGCGCCGCGGGTGTCGATGGCGACCGAGTACACGGCCTGCGCGTTGAAGTAGGGGCTCTCGTCGAACTCCCAGGCGCCACCCCGCCGGCGCCCGATGAACAGGCCCTTGCGGGTGCCCACGGCGAGCAGTACCTCGGTCATGCCGATCACCTCCGCGACGTCGTCGTCGACGTCTTGATTTCGGACATCGGCCAGTCTGCACCCCACCACTGACAGTCACCTCTGGATCAGTCGGCGTCGCAGGTCAGCGCGGTGTTGCGGGGGAGCGGGGCGGGCGCTGCCCCGGCTCGGTGCGCCTGGTGGTGAGCATCCGGCGACGGCCCGACGTATGGGAGGGCGGCGCGGGAGGGCCCTGCGGGGTGTGAGGAGGGTGCCGTCGATGGCGGTGCGTGGACCGGGGCGGTGGCTGTGGCGCTGGCGGCGCAATCCGCTGAAGCGGAGGGCGGACCGGGTCGAGTCCTGGTTCCTGCTGGCGTCGTGGGCCCTCACCCTTCTGATCTCCGCGTCCGCCGGTGCGGCGGTGAGCGGCTCGGTCGAGGACGCGTTGGCGCGGGAACGCGCGGAGTGGCGCCGGGTCCAGGCGTACTTGACGGAGCGGGCGCCGGGGAACGCGCGCGGGGATGGGCGTGACAGCCGGGCCGATCATGTGTGGGCGACGGCTCGGTGGACGGGCGCCGACGGTTCCTTGCACACCGGGCAGATCCGGGTTGCGGCCGGGAGCGGGGCCGGTACGGCGGTCGATGTGTGGACGGACCGGCGGGGGCGGCAGGTGACGCGGCCTGCCACCGTGTCCGAGGCGAGGCTGAGGGCGCGGCTGGTGGGTGCGGTGGCGGCGTTGGGTGCGGGTGTGGTGCCTGTGGCGGTGGGGCGTGCGGTGTGCGGGCGGCTGGAGGAGCGGCGGCTGGCGGAGTGGGACGCGGAGTGGGCGCGGCTGGGACCGCAGTGGGGGCGGAGCGCGAGCTGAGGTCGGGGAGGGTTCAGCTTCTCGCCGTGGCCCGGGGGTGGGTGTCGCTCGCCCGCGCCGGCGGGGTGCCACAGACCCCAGCTGCCCTGCCCACGTCAAGTGCTCCCCAGTGCCCTTCGGCACTCGCGAAGCAGAGCCTCGTCCTCGTGGAGGTCGGTGCCCGTGTACGTGCCCTGGGCTGCTCGGTGGCGGTGAGGGGTGGACAGTTCCGTGCGGAGCAGGTCGTGCAGGGGGTTCGCGGCAGACCCCAGGTCTGCGGCCAGCGTTGCGATCTGGACGCGGGTGTAGGGGTTTTCGCGCCATGCTGTCCGCAGGATGTCCGACGACGGGGACGGCTCACCCGTGATGCGCCACAAGGAACATGCGGCGGTCGTCCGTTCCCACGGGTCGCCGGAGCGGGTCAGTTCGTGCAGGCCCGGCACCGCGGTGCCGGCCGCCGGGCCCAGGCGGCCCAGAGCCTCCGCCGCCGCCCGGGAGCCGCCCTCGCCCCTCAACTCCCGCAACAACACAGGCAGTACCGCCTCCGCATCCCCCTCGATCGACCACAGCGCCTCCGCCGCCGCCACACCGCACCCCCCGTCCAGCAGCCCACGCAGCACAGGTATCGCCTCCCCGGCCGCCTCCCCGAGCGCACCCAGCGTGCGGACGGCCGAGGCGAGCAACGCGTCCCGCAGGCGCAGGCCAGCGGGCAGCCCCGTGGTCAGTCGCAGCACCACCGGCAGGGCGTCGCCGTCGCCGAGTGCCGCCAGCGCGCGGAGCAGCGGCGTGG
>NZ_JAOCQE010000423.1 GCF_025290915.1 Streptomyces sp. 15-116A
CGCCGCGGTGCCCGTCCTGCCCGGGGAGCCCGATGCCGTCGCCGAGCCGCTCGACGTGCCCCGCAGGCTCACCGTGCTCACCCCCTGCGGGGGCAGGACCGGGGCTCCCGAGAGGCGGTGCAGGGCGTGGAGGAGGCGGTCCAGGCGGGCGGCGTAGGCGTGTTCCAGGGCCAGGGTGCCGGAGACCCAGGCCAGCTCCGGGCGCATGGACTCGGACCAGTCGGGGTCCAGCAGGGGCTGGAAGGTGTGCAGGGTGCCGCTGATGCGGCGGGCCGAGCGGCGCAGGGCCCGGGCCGCCTCGACGGAACTCTCCGAGCCGGCCGCGCCCGCGCCGGTCTCCCGGTGCAGGCGCAGCGCGCGGAGGAACTCGGTGGCCTGGGCCCGCAGATAGCCCACGAGGGCGTCCGCGGGGACCGGCCCGTCCGAGTGGTCCGTCGGGTCAAGGTGTTGCTGTGCCACGCCGGCGCCTCCGGGCGTCTATGAGCATCTCCTGGATGTTGCGCAAGGGCTGGCCGTCCGCGTCCGTCGCCTGCCGGGTCCACTCGCCGTCCGGGCCGAGGTGCCAGGACGCGGTGGTGTCGGACATGCCCGTCTCCAGCAGGCGGTTCAGCGCCGCACGGTGAGCCGGGTCGGTGACGCGGACCAGCGCCTCTATGCGCCGGTCGAGATTGCGGTGCATCATGTCGGCGCTGCCCAGCCACACCTCGGGCTCGCCCCCGTTGCCGAAGGCGAACACGCGCGAGTGTTCGAGGAAGCGGCCGAGGACGGAGCGGACCCGGATGTTCTCCGACAGTCCCTCCACGCCCGGCCGGATCGCGCAGATCCCGCGCACCCACACGTCGACCGGCACGCCCGCCTGCGACGCCCGGTAGCAGGCGTCGATGATCGCCTCGTCGACCATCGAGTTGACCTTGATGCGGACGTACGCGGGACGCCCGGCGCGATGGTGCTGGGCCTCCTTCTCGATCCGCGAGATCAGCCCGTCCCGCAGGGACTTGGGCGCGACCAGCAGCCGCCGGTAGGTCTCCCGGCGGGAGTAGCCGGAGAGGCGGTTGAACAGGTCGGACAGGTCCGCGCCGACCTGCGGGTCGGCGGTGAGCAGCCCCAGGTCCTCGTAGAGGCGGGCGGTCTTGGGGTGGTAGTTGCCGGTGCCGACGTGGCTGTAGCGCCGGAGCGTCTCGCCCTCCTGACGGACCACCAGCGACAGCTTGCAGTGGGTCTTCAGACCGACGAGGCCGTAGACGACATGGCAGCCGGCCTCCTCCAGCTTCTTCGCCCACTTGATGTTGGCGTGCTCGTCGAAGCGGGCCTTGATCTCGACCAGGACGAGGACCTGCTTGCCGGCCTCGGCGGCGTCTATGAGCGCGTTGACGATCGGGGAGTCGCCCGAGGTGCGGTACAGGGTCTGCTTGATCGCGAGGACGTCCGGGTCCTCGGCGGCCTGCTCGATGAAGGCCTGCACGGACGTGGAGAACGAGTCGTACGGGTGGTGCAGCAGCACATCGCGCTGGCGCAGGGCCGCGAAGATGTCGGGCGGCGAGGCGGACTCCACCTCCGCCAGGTCGCGGTGGGTGCCGGCGACGAACTTCGGGTACTTCAGCTCGGGCCGGTCCAGGCTGTGGATGCGGAACAGGCCGGTGAGGTCGAGGGGGCCCGGCAGCGGGTACACCTCGGCCTCGCTGATCTTCAGCTCGCGCACGAGCAGGTCCAGCACCTCGCGGTCGATGGACTCCTCGACCTCCAGGCGGACGGGCGGGCCGAAGCGGCGCCGCATGAGCTCCTTCTCCAGCGCCTGGAGCAGGTTCTCGGCGTCGTCCTCCTCGACTTCGAGGTCCTCGTTGCGGGTGAGCCGGAAGGCGTGGTGCTCCAGCACCTCCATGCCCGGGAACAGCTCCTCCAGGTGCGCGGCGATGACGTCCTCGATGGGGACGTAACGGCCCGGGGAGCTCTCCAGGAAGCGGGACAGCAGCGGCGGCACCTTCACGCGGGCGAAGTGCTTGTGACCGGTGACGGGGTTGCGTACGACCACGGCCAGGTTCAGCGACAGGCCCGAGATGTACGGGAAGGGGTGCGCCGGGTCGACCGCGAGGGGGGTGAGGACCGGGAAGATCTGGTGCCGGAAGAGGGTGAACAGGCGGGCCTGCTCCTTCTCCGTCAGCTCGCTCCAGCGGACCAGGTGGATGCCCTCCTCCGCGAGGGCGGGGGCGATGTCCTCGTGGTAGCAGGCGGCATGCCGGGCCATGAGCTCGCGCGAGCGGGCCCAGATCATCTCCAGCACCTCGCGCGGCTGGAGGCCGGAGGCGGAGCGGGTGGCGACGCCGGTGGCGATACGGCGCTTCAGACCGGCCACGCGGACCATGAAGAACTCGTCCAGGTTGCTGGCGAAGATCGCGAGGAAGTTGGCGCGCTCCAGCAGGGGCGTGGCGGGGTCCTCGGCGAGCTCCAGGACGCGTTCGTTGAACGCCAGCCAGCTGCGCTCCCGGTCCAGGAAGCGGCCCTGGGGAAGCGGAGCGCCGTCGTTCGGCGACTCCTCGTAACCGTCGAGGTCCGCGTCGATGTCGGGCTCGAGGTCGGAGACCACGGCGGCGACGGTGTGCGGGCGGTGCGCGGCTATGGAGCCCACGGAGGGCTGCGCGTGCTGTACCTGTGCCTGGGCATTCGGCTGGCTCATGTACCCATTCTTCCGCGCCAACGGCGTCACGGGCGCGTCGGAAAGCGCGGGTGGGAGCGATGGTGCCACTGAGGCGTCCCCGTTCCCCCCGGTGCCCCTCCGGGGCGGCGAAGGCTCTGGCGCGGCGGGATTCATTGGGCGAGCGTCGCAAGCCAGTCTGAATCGATGGTTACGGAGACATGACGTGCGGGCTAGCGGGGGGCGGCTCGCGGGGTTCCGCACGGGCGGGTCCCGACGTCCGCGAGAGCGTGCACCGCGGGGCGTACGGGATACGGCTTCAGGCGGTACGGCGCCGGACCAGCGCGAACGCGGCGGTGACCGCGAGGACGGCGACGGCGAGGACGATGCCGGTCTCCATGAGGTGCAGCGGCCAGAAGTGGGAGCCGGGGTGGAACGTGGCGGTGACGGTGGGGGATCCGTCGGTCGCTGTGGTGGTGTCCCAGGAGAGCTGGAAGGCCGAGCGGGGCAGCTCGAACCGCTCGGGTGCGCTGCGGGTGACCGCCGGCCACAGCAGCTCGCGGGTGTGGTCCAGCAGGGTGGAGAGCAGCAGAATCGCCGCGAGGGCGGTACCGGCGGCGGGCAGGGTCCGGCCCAGGTACAGCCCGGCGAGCGCCCCGAGGGCGAGACCCGCCAGGGGGTACGCCAGGGCCGCCGGGCCGGTGCTGATGAAGACGTCGGCGTTGTACCAGTCGCCGACGAGATCCGGATCGCCGTCGCCGCGTGCCCAGCGGTTCAGCAGGACGAGTCCGGCCGCGCCGGTGGTGAGCAGGGCCGCGGGGACGGCGAGCTGCACGGCCAGCCAGCGGACCGGGCCGGTGCTCTGGGTCCAGGCGAGCCGGATGGTGCCGCTCTCCAGCTCCCGCCCGGTCAGCGCGGCGCCCGCCCAGGCGGCCACGGGCAGGCACAGCCAGGCCAGGGCGGTGCTGATCAGGGCGATGCCGGTCGCGTAGGTCTCGTCGGCGGTGATCGTCTCCAGCGCCGTACAGGAGGGGAGACGGCCGGTGGCCGGTTCGGCGCAGGCGCCCGCACCGCGGCGGGCCTCGTCACCGAGCGCGTGCATCCACAGGTATCCGGCGACGGCGGCCGCCAGGCCCGCGGCCCAGATCGCCAGCGCGGCCCGGTGCAGCC
>NZ_JAOCQE010000424.1 GCF_025290915.1 Streptomyces sp. 15-116A
CCGGGTCGGCGGCGTGCCGGGCGGCCGTCGCCGCGAACGGGGCGCCCTTCACGGCCTGGGACAACCTGCGGGTGCCGGGCGTGAACGGCGCCGACCGGCAGCGCGTTCCCGACGGCAAGCTGTGCAGCGGGGGTCTGCCCGCCTACCGGGGGCTCGATCTGACCCGTGCCGACTGGCCCGCGACCCGCGTGGCGCCCGGCGGGACCCTGCCGATGACATACGTCTCGACGATCCCCCACGCGGGCACCTTCCGCATGTATCTGACCAAGCCCGGCTACGACCCCGCCGGGCCCCTCACCTGGTCCGATCTGCCCCGGCAGCCGTTCGCCCAGGTGACGGACCCGGCGCTGACGAACGGCGCGTACCGCTTCCGCGTCACCCTGCCGTCCGACCGGACAGGACGCCATGTGCTCTACACGATCTGGCAGAACAGCAGCACACCGGACACGTACTACTCGTGCTCGGACGTGGTGTTCCCGGAACGAGGGCAGGGAGCGCGGAAGGAGCGGGAGCCAGAGCAGGAGCGGGGACCGGCGCAGGAGCGGGAGGCGCGGCGGGAGCCGGCGGTGAGCACGGACGACGGGGCCGCGGCCCGGAGCCCGGCGCCGGAGACCTCACCGGTACCGCGAGCGCGCGACGAAGGCAGCATCAGCACTCCCGTGGCAGCCGACGGCACCGGTTCCGGCTCTTACGCCCGGGTACTCGCGGGCGGTGCCGCGGCCGTGCTGGTGCTCACCGGTGCCGCCGTGCTGGCCGTGCGCCTTCGGCGGCACTGAGCTCCTCGGGGCCGGCAGCGGGCCCTCCCGTGCGGGCCGTGCGGGCCGTGCGGGCCGTGCGGGCACCGGTCACGAGGCCGCCGGGCGCCGGGCGTAGGATCCGGGCTCCGAGCGGCGTGGTGGTCCCGCGAAGCCGCCGGACCCGTCGGGGGCCGTCGGGTCCTCCTTCAGCTCCAGCATCCCCTTGGACATCGCAAGGGCGACGGCGGACGCACGATCGCTGGCCTTGAGCTTGTGGAACACCCGGCGCATATGGGTCTTGACCGTGGCTTCGGAGACGTGCAGGGACGCGGCGATACGGGAGTTGGACTGGCCTCGTGCGACGAGCGCGAGGACCTCCCGCTTCCGCTGTGAGAGCGCCGGTGGCGCGGTCGGGGACATGACCTCGGAGACCAGATGGGGCAGGGTGCGCGGCGACACGGGGACCGCGCCGCGGACGGCCTGGCGGACGCCGGTGACGATCTCCTCCGTGGGACAGTCCTTGAGGAGGAAGCCACGGGCACCCGCCTTGAGGGCGATGACGACGTCTCCCGGCTCCTCGGCGAAGGCGATGACGGCCGTCCCGCTCCCCTGCTGCCGCAGTGCGTCGACCAGTTCGGGGACGGGCGATCCCTCGCCGTCCGGGCCGACTTCGACGATCGCGGCGTCGGGTTCGGCCCGAGTGATGTCGGCCAGGCCGTCCCTGACCGAGTGTGCGGTAGCCACCACGGTCATGTTCGGCTGCGCGTCGACGACGGCGGCCAGGCCGGCGACGGTGACGGGCTGGGAGGCGATGACAGCGACGGTGATCCGGCTGATCCGTGCCAGACTCATCGCGCACTCCCGTCGCGGCGGACCACCATGTGCGCGACGGTGTGCATCTGTTCGCCGGCACACGGGCGCCCCCTGGCGGCGGTCGCGGCGATCCGGTAGGCGGCCCGTCCGGAGTGCGGCCGGGTGCTTCACTCCGGCAGCGGCAGCAGGCCCGACGACAGCGCTGCCATGACCGCGCCCGTCCGGTCCGACACGCCCAGCTTGCGGAAGGCACTGAGCAGATGTGTCTTGACCGTGGCCTCCCCGATCCCCAGCTGGCGGGCTATGCGGGCATTCGTCCGCCCCTGCGCCACCAGGACGAGGATCTCGCGCTCGCGCGGTGTGAGCGGTGAGGAGGCCGCGCCGGTACGCCGCCGCGCCATCTGCTGTTCCTGGTCGGCGGACGGGTGCGGCGTGAGGGGACCGTCGCGGGGCTGCGCGAGCGCGGCGGGCTGCCCTCCCGGGTCACCTTCCTCGCACCGGAGCTGGCCGGCCGGCCCCGGCCGGCCGTGCTGGGCGACGCCGAGTTCGAGGAGACGACCGGCCGGTGGAGCGTGGCGACCCACGACCCGGCGGGGCAGGTGCAGCGGTTGTCCGCGGCGGCGTCCCGGGAGGGCTTCACCCTGGTCGACGTGAGCGTGCGCACGCCCACCTTCGAAGACGTCTACCTGGATCTGCTGAGCAGTTTGGAGGCGGCGCACCGATGAGTTCCGACACCGGCATGTCGGCCCGCCGTGACGCCGGCCGTGTGCCCGGCGCCGCACGTGTCTTCTCCCGCCAGCTCCCCTACGATCTGCTGGCGCAGATCCGCAATCCCGCGGCGGCCTTCTTCTCGCTCGGGCTTCCCCTCGTCTTCCTGGTCACCTTCACGGTGATCGGGGCGGGCGGGGACGACAGCGCGGTCTACTACGCTCCGGCCACCATGGCCATCGCCGTCGTCAGCGGCACCCTGTCCAACATCGCGATCACACTGGTGTACCTGCGGGAGTACGGGCTGCTCAAGCGGCTGCAGCTGATGCCGGTCAGCCGAGGGGCGCTGCTCGGCAGCCGGGTCGCCGCCTCGGGCATGCTCTCGCTGGGCGGGGTGGTGCTGCTCGGTGCGTACGCCGCCGCCGTTCACGGTGCGGTCCCCGAACAGTCCCCTACGGTCGTGGCGGCCGTGCTGCTGCTCCTGCTGACGGGCAGTGCACTGGGGCTCGCCCTCACCGTGGTGATCCCCGGGGAGAACGCGGCCGGGCCCATCGCCAACGCCGTGGCCCTTCCGCTGCTGATGATCTCCGGAGGGTTCTTCCCGCTGGACTCCTCGCCCGACTGGGTCCGCACGCTGGCCGCCTGCCTGCCCTTCGGCTCCTCGCTCGATGCGGCCGTGGCCGGCTACGAGGGCTCGGCGGTGTGGAGAGACCTGGGAGCGGCGGCCCTGGCGAGCGGTGCCTGGACGGCGGCGGCGAGCGTCCTCGTCGCCCTGCGCTTCCGCTGGGCCCCGCGCCACCGCCGATGACGGGGCACGACGCGGCACGCACCGAAGCGTTCCCGTACCGGAGCAGACAGGAGGACCGATGTCCGCGAAGAAGCAGAACCAGTCGTCCGCGTCCCTCGAGGAGGCGGGATTCGCCGCGGCGATCGCGCTCCCGCTGAGCCTGCTGGGCGGTGGGGCCGCCTACGGCTACTCCGGCAGCGTCGGGGTGGCGGCGGTCGCGACCGGCGTGGGGGTGGCCATCGGCCTGGCCGTCTTCCTGCTCATCGCCCGCTCCGGCACCTGACGGCGGGCCCTGCGGGAGCAACCTCCCTCGCGCACAGCCCCGTGCACCCCCGAGAACGGCCCCGGCCAGGAATCCCCCGTCTGGCCGGGGCGCTTTCGTACCCTCTCGGAAGAAGGCAACTCACCTCGCTCTGCCGGTCACTTGACGACCGGCGGCTTCACGCGGTTGGCTCCGGCCAGCGAGAGTCCCCCGGTCGGCGCGTCCGCCCGCCCCTCCGCCCCTGCTCTCACCCTGCTCTTGCTCGGCCGCACAGCGAGGTCCGCACCCTCATGAACGCTCCAGCTCCGCCGTACCGCTCCCCGATTCCATCACTGCGTCTCGCGGCTCCGGCGGTCGCGGTCGGGTTCGGGGTGCTGGTGGCCGGCTGCTCCGCGTTCGGCGCAGCCGAGGACACCGCCGGCCCCGGCAGCGCGGGCGGCCCCGGCGGCACGGGCGGCGCGGGTGGCACGGGCA
>NZ_JAOCQE010000425.1 GCF_025290915.1 Streptomyces sp. 15-116A
GCCCCGCCCGCCGCGCCGCCGTCCCCGGTGCCAACGGCTCCGGATACCGCGCCAGTTCCCCGGCGGTGACGCCCGCACCGACGAGCCGCGCCACTTCCTCCGCGTCCCCGGCCTCTCCCGGCCCCACCCCGGTCTGCGCGGCCTTCAGCACCGCCACGGACCGCCCGGCCGCCACCGCCGCCGCGGCGACCGCCGCCGTCACCACCGTCTTGCCGACCTCGGTACCCGTCCCCGTGATCACCAGCACCGGCATGTCACGTCACCCTTCCTTCGCCGCCGCGCACACCGCACGCGCGATCAGCCCGACATCCGCGTCACCCGTCACATACGGGGGCATGGTGTAGATCAGATCGCGGAACGGCCGCAGCCACACACCCTCACGCACGGCGGCCCGCGTCGCCGCCTCCATGTCCACGGCGTGATCGAGCTGCACGACCCCGATCGCACCGAGCACCCGCACATCCCGCACGCCCGGCAGCTCGGCGGCCGGAGCCAGCCCGTCCCGCAGCCCCGCCTCGATCCGCTTGACCTCGGCAAGCCAGTCCTGCCCCAGCAGCAGTTCGATCGACGCGCAGGCAACCGCCGCCGCCAGGGGATTGCCCATGAACGTCGGCCCGTGCGCCAGCACCGGCACCTCACCGCGCGAGATCCCGTCGGCCACCCGCGCCGTGCACAGCGTCGCCGCCATCGTCATATAGCCACCGGTCAGCGCCTTGCCCACGCACATCACATCCGGCGTCACCGCGGCGTGCCCCGCCGCGAACAGCGCACCCGTGCGCCCGAACCCGGTCGCGATCTCGTCGAACACGAGCAGTACGTCATGCGCGTCGCAGACCTCACGCAGCACCCGCAGATACGCGGGGGAGTGGAACCGCATGCCCCCCGCCCCCTGCACCACCGGCTCCACGATCACGGCGGCCAGCTCGCCGGCGTGCCGCTCGATCATCTCCCGCAGATGCTCGGCGTACGACTCCTCGAACTCGACGGGCGGTGCGTCGGCGAACACCTGACGGGGCAGCACCCCGCTCCACAGCTCGTGCATCCCGCCCTCGGGGTCGCACACCGACATCGGCTGCCACGTGTCACCGTGATAGCCGCCCCGCCACGTCAGCAGCCGCCGCTTCTCCGGCCGGCCCAGCGAACGCCAGTACTGCAGACACATCTTGACCGCGACCTCGACCGACACCGACCCGGAGTCGGCGAGGAACACATGCTCGAGCCCCTCCGGCGACATGTCGACAAGGAGCTTCGCCAGCCGCACGGCGGGCTCGTGCGTGAGCCCGCCGAACATCACATGGCTCATCCGGGAGAGCTGCTCGCGCGCCGCCTCGTTCAGCACCGGGTGGTTGTAGCCGTGGATCGCCGACCACCAGGACGACATCCCGTCGACGAGTTCGCCCGAACCGTCGGCGAGCTTCAGCCGTACCCCGCTCGCCGACTCCACGACGAGCGGGGTCTGACGCCCCGGCATCGGCCCGTACGGATGCCACACATGCCGCCGGTCGAGTTCGAGCAGCTCGGAGTGGGACAGCTCAGGCATTGGGCGCGAGATCCGTCCCGGCGCCCCGACGGCGTACCGCCACCAGGTCGGTCCGCGGCTCACCGGCCGGCACCGCACCACCCGTCCCGCACACACCGCCGCCCTCGTGGGACCCGCACCCGGACGCCGCATCGCCCTGATGGGACCCGCACCCGGACGCCTGCTCGCCCTCGTGCGACCCCCCGTGCGACCCGCACCCACCGGCCCCGGCGGACGAGCCGCACCCACCACCGGCCGCGACCCGGTGCTCCGGCAACGTCACCTGATCCGAACCCTCGACCTCGAACCCGGCATCCGCGATCATCTCCAGATCGGCCTTGCCCGCCTGCCCCTCGCTCGTGAGGTAGTCCCCGAGGAAGATCGAGTTGGCCAGGTGCAGCGCCAGCGGCTGCATCGTCCGCAGATGCACCTCACGGCCGCCCGCGATGCGCACCTCCACGTCCGGGCAGACGAACCGCACCATCGCGAGGATCCGCAGACACCGCTGCGGCGTCAGGTTCCACTCCTTCGCCAGCGGCGTCCCCTCGAACGGGATCAGGAAGTTCACCGGCACCGAGTCCGGGTCCAGCTCGCGCAGCGAGAAGACCACGTCGACCAGGTCCTCGTCGCTCTCGCCCATACCGGCGATCAGCCCGGAGCAGGCGGACAGCCCCGCCGCGTGCGCCTTCTGCACGGTCTCCACGCGATCGGCGTAGGTGTGCGTGGTGGTGATGTCCCCGTACGTCGCCTCGGAGGTGTTGAGGTTGTGGTTGTAGGCGTCCGCGCCCGCCTCACGCAGCCGCTCCGCCTGGCCGTCGGAGAGCAGACCGAGGCAGGCGCACACCTCGACGCCCTCGTTCTGCTCCTTGATGGCCTTGATGGTGTCGGACACCCGGTCCACGTCACGGTCCGTCGGACCGCGCCCGGACGCCACCAGGCACACCCGCTTGGCCCCGCCGGCGAGCCCGGCGGCGGCCGCCTTCGACGCCTCGTCCGGCTTCAGCCAGGTGTACTTCAGGATCTCGGCCTTCGAGCCGAGCCGCTGGGAACAGTAGGAGCAGTCCTCGGGGCACAGGCCGGACTTGAGGTTGACGAGGTAGTTCAGTTTCACCCGCCGGCCGAACCAGTGCCGGCGCACCTTCCCGGCCGCGGCCACCACGTCGAGCAGTTCGTCGTCGGTCGTCCCCAGGACGGCCAGCGCTTCCTCGCGGGTCGGCGTCTCGCGCCGAAGCCCCTTGTCCACCAGCGTGTTCAGCAGGTCCATGAGAGCCGATCCTGTCCTACCGGGCGGCCCGAGGCCAAGGAGAGTTCGTACAACAGAGCCGCTTGGCGGTGTGGGTATTGCCACACCGTGCCCCGTACGGCCTCCCGCTAGTGTCTGTGCACTGCCTACAAAAGCCCCGGAGGACCCATGGCGTTCGGCTGGATCGACGAGCAGGCGCGGCTGCGCCGCCGCGCCGGACTCGTACGGATACTGCGCCCGCGCCCCGCCGACACGCCGCTCCTCGATCTGGCGAGCAACGACTACCTGGGCCTGGCCCGTCACCCGGAGGTCGTCGAGGGAGCCGCGCGCGCGGCGCGGACCTGGGGCGGCGGCGCCACGGGCTCCCGGCTGGTCACCGGCACCACCGAGCTCCATGCCGAGCTGGAGCGCGAGCTGGCCGATTTCTGCGGCTTCGAGGCGGCCCTGGTCTTCTCCTCCGGTTACGCCGCCAACCTCGCCGCCGTCACCGCGCTGGCCCCGCACGGCTCCCTGATCGTCTCCGACGCGGGCAATCACGCCTCGCTGATCGACGGCTGCCGGCTGGCCCGGGGGACGACGCAGGTCGCGGCCCACGCCGACCCCGACGCCGTACGCAAGGCACTGTCCGGGCACGACGGAGCGGCGATCGCGGTGTCGGACACGGTGTTCTCGGTGGACGGCGACGCGGCCCCGCTCGCCGGGCTGGCCGTGGTGTGCCGGGAGTACGGCGCGGGTCTGGTGGTCGACGACGCCCACGGGCTGGGCGTGCTCGGCGACGGCGGGCGCGGCGCCCCGTACGCGGCGGGCCTCGCGGGCGCGGACGACGTGGTGGCGACCGTGACGCTGTCCAAGTCGCTGGGCAGCCAGGGCGGAGCCGTGCTCGGTCCGGCCCGGGTGATCGAGCATCTGGTCAACGCGGCGCGGACGTTCATCTTCGACACGGGTCTCGCCCCCGCGGCGGCGGGCGCGGCCC
>NZ_JAOCQE010000426.1 GCF_025290915.1 Streptomyces sp. 15-116A
CCGAGCCGAACCAGTCGTAGGCGGAGATCCGGGACAGCTTCTCCTCGGGGATCTCCTGGTGCAGCGCGGTCATCCAGGAGACGCCGAATACCTCCACGCTCACACCGGTCACGAACATCACCGCGCACAGGACCGCCGCCGGCGTCGGCACGGCGAGCGCCGCGGACGGCAGCGCGAGCGGGAACACGCACAGGGTGCCCACGAGCAGCAGACGGCGGGGTTTCCAGCGGGTCATCAGCAGCGCGCCCACCACGGTGCCGCCGCCGAAGAAGGCGAGCGCGAGGCCCCAGGGACCGGCGCCGCCCAGATGGTCCCGGGCGACCAGCGGCCCGTAGACCGCGTCGGCGGCGCCCACCACCGCGTTGGCGAGGGAGAACTGCACGACGATGCCCCACAGCCAGGGGCGGCCGGTGAACTCCCGCCAGCCCTCCCTGAGATCGGCCAGCAGGCCGCCGCCCGGAGCGCGCGCGGGGATGTGCCGTACGTCGAGGAAGGCGCGCAGCGCGGCCGCGAGCGCGAAGGCCGCCGCGTCCGCCGCGAGCACCCAGCCCGGCCCGATCACGGCGACCATGGCGCCACCGAGGGCGGCCCCGCCGAGGGACGCGCCCTGCATCGCCATCCGGAACACGGCGAACGCCCGGCCCGCCTGCTCGCCCCGGACCGAGGAGAGCAGCATGCCCTCGGCGGCCGGGCTGAAGAACGCCTGGCCGGTGCCGCCGAGGGCGCTGAGCAGCATCATGTGCCACAGCAGTGGCTCGCCCGCCAGCACCAGGGCCGCGAACGCGGCCTGCGAGCCGCAGTTCAGCACGTTGGCCGCGACCATCACCCGGTGCCGCGGCAGCCGGTCCGCCACCGCGCCGCCGATCAGCAGGAACAGCACCAGGGGCAGGGTGCGGGCGGCGGCCACCAGTCCCACGTCGCCGCCGTCGCCGCCCGTCTCCAGTACGGCGAACGCGGCGGCGATCAGCGCACCGCTGCTGCCGAGGCTCGTCACCACGGCGGAAGCGGTCAGCAGGCTGTAGTTGCGGCCCGCCCAGGAGCGGCGGCGGGAGGAGACGGTGGTCGGCACCCCGTGACTATCGCCGGGGCGGGGCCGACTTGCCAAACCGGGGCGGGCGAGACCTGCCACCGGGCGCCGCTCCGGCTCCGTGGCGGCGGGTCACCCCGCCGGCCTGCTACGACTCCGTCGGAGGTTCCTCGGTGAGGCGCACCGTGTTGAGGATCTTCTGCACGGTCGCCTCCGGGATCTCGTCCTGCACGCCCTTGGCGCCGTACAGGTTCCAGGTGACGAAGTCCCCGGCGCCGTTCTTGAAGGCGAACGTGATCGCCTTGCCCTCGCTGTCGCACTTGCCCTTCTGGGGCGTGCCCTCGGAGTGCGCGGTCGCGACGCTGCCTTCGAGGCCCGACGCGGTCTTGTACGGCTTGGGCTTGGTGAACTTCACGCTCTTCTTGTCGGGCTGGGTGTACCCGCCGAAGATCCACCACGGGACGCGGGTCTCGGCCGCCATGTCGGTGTTCTTGGCGCCGTTCTCACCGCGGGTGCCGGCGGTGGCGAGAGCGGTGTCCTCCTCGCGGCCGTCCTTGTCGTCGTCGCTGGTGCACCACTTGGACTTGAGATAAGCGGGGGCGGTGACGGTGGTGCGGTCCAGCTCACCGTCCTTGTCCTCCCACTCGAAGCCCACGCTGGTGCCGGGGTTCTCGATCTCCCAGTCGGCGGGGACGTCGAACTTGGTGCCGAAACGGGTGTTGACGACGACCTTCCAGCCCGGAACGGTCGCCTTCTCCTCCTCGCCGCCCCGCGGGTTGTCCCCGGACGCGGAGGTGCTCGGCTCGGCGGAGGAGCTCTTGGAGGCACTCGCGGACGGCTTGCCGTCCTTCTTGCCCGCCGTGTCGTCCTTGTCCCCGCCCAGCACCAGGAAACCGGTGACACCCGCGGCCACGACCACGGCGGTCGCCGCGACGATCGCCACCAGCTTGGTCCGGTTGCCGCCCCCGCCCTGCGGCGGCTGAGGCGCCCCCGCCGGAGCCGGCGTACCCCACTGCTGCTGCTGCCCGTAGGGGTTCGGCTGCTGGTAGCCGGGCTGCTGATACGGATTCGGCTGCTGGTACCCCGGCTGCTGGTACGGGTTGTTCGTCTGCGGGTTCTGCTCGCCCCCGGGCGGCTGCTGTCCTGGCCACATGGGCAGCAACCCTAGCCGTGCCAGGGACACGATTGGGTCACCGGCCTTTGACAGGGACGTAGCAACTCGGCCCCACGCGGGTCCCGGGCGGGGCCCGCGCCGGTCCGGCCCTGGTCAGGCGAGGCTACTCGTGGGTAACCTTCGGGTATGAGCGCAGACCAGATGTCCATCGGCGAGATGCTCGCCGCCACGGTGCCCATGGCCCGGACCCTGAACCTCCAGTTCCTGGAGACGACGTCGGAGCGGGCCGTACTGGCCCTGCCGGACCAGGCCGACTACCACAACCACGTCGGCGGGCCGCACGCCGGCGCGATGTTCACCCTCGGCGAGTCGGCCAGCGGCGCCATCGTGCTCGCCGCGTTCGGCGAGCAGCTCTCGCGCGCCGTGCCGCTGGCCGTCCGCGCCGAGATCGCCTACAAGAAGCTCGCCATGGGCCCCGTCACCGCCACCGCCACCCTCGGCCGGCCGGCCGCCGAGGTCGTCGCGGAGCTGGACGCGGGCCGGCGGCCCGAGTTCCCGGTGGCGATCGAGATACGGCGCGAGGACGGCGCGGTCACCGGTGAGATGACGGTGGTCTGGACCCTGCGCCCCAACGGCTGAGGCCGGCTGCCCGCAGGCGTCGGCGCCGGCTCACAGCGAGGTGCCGGCGCCGTACGGCGCGTACAGATCGAGCAGCCGGGTCCGGGCGGCGTGCAGCCGGCGGGCGACCACGGTGCCGACCCACTCGGCGACCGCCTGGCCCAGGGCCGGGTCGTCCCGGCGCAGCGCGTCGACGGACGCGGCGTCGAACTCGTAGGCCCGCACCGGGGTTTCCGCCTCGCCGCCCAGATGCCAGATGTGCGGGGCGAACAGCCAGGACCAGCCGACCAGTTCGTTGTGCCCGAGACGTTCGATGACGGCGGCACGCCGGCCGGGCACCCGCATGTCGAGCGCGACGGTGCCGGTCCGGATGATCCAGAACCGGTCGGCGCGCCCGCCCTCCTCGAACAGCCGGATCCCTTGCGGGAACGACACCTCGCGGGCGGTCTCCATCAGCCGCGCCCGGTGCTCGGCGGGCAGTGCGCGGATCACGCTGGGCGGCGGGGCAGCGAACATGGCGGGCCTCCCGGGGCGGGAACGGTACGGGCGGGCGGATTGCCGTGGCACTGTGCAGCGTCCCGCGGGGCGCGAGGCCCAGACCATGGGCCGAACGGCCCCCGGGCACGGCAGAACGACCCCGTGCCCGCCCGCCCACGCAGGGCCCTTCGGCACCGGGGCGGGACCCTTCGGGCCCTGCGCCTGGGCCGGTTGCCGGCACGAGGCTGAGGGTGACCGCCCCGACTGCGGTCCGACCTCAGGAGGTACCCATGTCCCGCCCCGTCATCGCCGGCCTGGACGGCTCGGCCGAGAGCAGGGCCGCGGCCGAGTGGGCGGCCCGCGAAGCACGGCTGCGTGCCGCGCCGCTGCGGCT
>NZ_JAOCQE010000427.1 GCF_025290915.1 Streptomyces sp. 15-116A
GGCGGGTTCGCTGGTGCGTTCCTCGGTCAGGGCGGCCGCCAGCGACTGGACCGCCCGGTAGGGCGCGGCGGGGTCGTCGTCGGCGGGGGCCGGCACGACGAAGGTGCGCGGCCCGGCCTCGGCGCGCAGGTCGCGCAGCAGCCTGCGGAGGTCCTCGCGGCCGCCCGGCATCGTCCGGTGCAGGACGCGCCGGGAGCCGGTCAGACGGCTGCGCAGGTTCTCGGCCAGGGCTGAGGGTCCGCCGAGGATCACGAGGTCCCCGGCGGGCAGGGCGTGGCCCGCCGGAACGGGTGAGGGCAGCGCCGACCATGTGGGGCGCAGGCAGACGGTGGTGACGTCGCCGCCCGCTTCGGCTGCCGCGGTCGTGGTGGTCTCGTCCGGCGCGGCGGGTGCCCGGTCCGGCGCGGGTGGCGCGTACTCGGCCGCGAGGTGCCGTGCCAGGCTGTCGATGTCGCCGAACTCGAACAGGAGGGTGGGGTAGAGGGCCGTGCCGACCGCTTCCTCCAGCTGGCCGCTGAGGTCCAGCAGGGCGACGGAGTCGAGCCCGAGTTCGTAGAACCCGGTCGCGGTGGCGACGTCGCCGGGATCCCGTCGCAGGGTGTCCCCGACCAGCTTGCGCAGGTAGCCGCGCCACGCGTCGACGGGGTCCGCACCCTCCCCGACGGGGTCCGCACCGTCCGTCGCGCTGGTCGGGGCCTGCTCGTGCTCCGGGATCTCCCCGGGCTCCTCCACCGCGCCGGCCCGGCCGACGCCGGCCACGCCTTCCGCTTCATCTGCTTCGTCCACTTCGTCCACGGCGTCGACGTCGAGCAGCCGGGTGACCAGCCCGCTGTGCCGGATGCGTTTGCAGCTCAGCCGGCGGAACTCGGCCACGAGGGCGCCGGTCTCGTCGTGGATCGCGCAGTCGCTGTGCACCAGGTCGCCGGAGGGGGCGTACTCCTCGGCGTGCGGCACGGACACGTACACGCGCCCCCGCAGCGGCCGCGGCGCGCGGAAGGACTCGATGAAGACCGGGATGAACGGCTCCCCGGGCGACGGCCGTTGGGCGAAGGCCACCAGGGAGGCCGCGTCCAGGGCGGCGGGGTGCAGATGGAAGCGGTCCAGCAGGCCGGCCTCGTCCTGCTCGAGTCCGATGTCGGCCAGCAGCCCCGCACCGTGGTGGACGCCCCGGTACAGCGTGCCCCTGCAGCGCATCGGGGGCCCGTGCTCGATGTGTTCCTCGCGGGCGCGCGCGTACAGCTCCGCCATGTCGCCGCGGGCGGTCGCGGACCTCTTCAACTCCTCCGCGTCGAGCACGGGTTCGGGATGGTCGGTGGTGGTGAGCCGCGCCGAGAAGTTCCGCGCCCAGCCGGTGACGGGCACACCGTCGCGCACCGCGCGGCTCTCGCCGGCGACCTCGCGTGCGCCGGCGTCCTCCGGGCCGACGGTCAGCCGCACCTCCCGGTCGAGCCCCTCGGCCGTCGCCACCACCTCGGTGAACAGCACATCGCGCAGGACCGCTGTCGACCGGTCCACGCCCTGGGCGGCGAGCACCCGGAAGACGATGTCGAGGAAGGTGACCCCGGGCAGCACCGAGACTCCGTGCACCCGGTGGTTGCGCATGACGAAGTCGGTGTGGCGCAGGAGCAGCCGGCACCGGATCGTGCGGTCGGGCATGGTGGGGTCCTCTTTCGCTTTCTGTCCGCGCTCAGGAGCCGGCGCGGCGGGCCGCCTCGGCACGCAGGGCCGCACGGTCCGTCTTGCCGTTGCGGTTGAGCGGTGCCTCGGGCAGCGTCCACAGGTGGCGGGGAAGCATGTAGGGCGGCAGCAGATCGGCGAGGCGCGCCTGAACGCCGGCGGGGTCGAGCGGCGCCCCGATGAGGAAGGCGGCGAGCTCGGTGCCCCGTGCCGTGTCGACCGTGCAGGCCGCGGCGTCCCGTCCGGGGGCGGCGCGGCGCAACGCCTCCTCGACCTCGGCGAGTTCGACGCGATAGCCCTGGATCTTCACCTGGGAGTCGTCACGGCCCAGGTGGACCAGGCCCGTCTTGCCGTCGAGGAGGCAGCGGTCGCCCGTGCGGTACCAGCGGCGCCCGCGCAGGTCGACGAAGCGGCCGCGGTCGTTGGCGGGGTCCAGGTAACCGCCGAACATCTGGGGTCCGGTCATGCACAGTTCGCCGGTGTCGTCGGCGGGCCGTCCGTCCGGGCCGAGCAGGAGGAAGTCCATCCCGTCCAGGGGCAGGCCGATGGGCACGGTCGGGGTGGACCACTCGGGTTCGTCACCGAGGTGCCAGCGGTAGGCGGTGCAGGCGATGGTGAGTTCGGTGGGGCCGTAGATGTTGTCGAGGACGGCGTCGGGGGCGGCGGTGCGCACCGTGCGGGCGACGGTGACGGGGAGGGGTTCGCCGCAGAACACGGCGTACCGCAACCGGGACAGGCCGCCGGGGCGCAGGCCGGAGCGGGCGGCGGCGGCGATCAGGCTGGGCGTGCTGTGCCAGAAGGTCAACTCGTGCGCGCGCACGCACCGTTCGGGGCTGAGTGCCTGGAGCCGGGTGAGCGCGCAGAGACAGGCGCCGGTGCCCCAGGCGAGGAAGAGGTCGAGCACGGCGAGGTCGAAGGTCAGCTCGTAGATCTGGCTGCACCGGTCGCCCGGCCCGATGTCGTAGCGGGGCAGCGCGGCGGCGAGGAAGGCGCTGACGTTGCGGTGGGTGATGGGCACGCCCTTGGGGCGGCCGGTGGATCCGGAGGTGAACAGGATGTAGGCCAGGTCCCCGGGCTCGCGGTCGGCCGGTCCGCGGAAGGCGGCGGCTGCCGTCGGGTCGGGCCTGGTCAGCACCCGTACGCCGGGGCCCGGGACGAACGCGCGGGTCTCGCCGGCGACGAGCGCGTCGATGCCGGCGGCCTCCGCGACGGCCGCGTTGCGTTCGGCGGGGACGCCGTCGCCGAGCGGCACGACGGCCGCACCGGTGTAGAGGATCCCGAGGAACGCCGCATAGGTGTCGGTGTTCTTGCCTGCGAGCAGGCCGACTCGGCGCGGCCGGTGTCCGTCCGCGGTCAGGGCCGCCGCCCAGGCGCGGGCCCGCAGGTCCAGCTCGGTGTAGGACAGCGTGTCGGCGCCGGCCCGCAGGGCGGGACCGTGCGGGTGGGCGGCCAGGCCGTCGCGGAACCAGTCGTCGAGCAGCCGGTCCGTCATGTGGTCACTTCCAGTCGGGTCAGCAGGGCCCTGACGGTCCCCGGCGTACGGAAGTTGGCGGGGCGGAGTTCCTCGTCGGGTACCGTGCAGCCGAAGGTGTCCTCCAAGGCCGCGATCAGCCCGACAGTGCCGATGGAGTCCAGCCCGTAGGCGGCGAGCGGCAGGTCGTCCGTGAGCACCAGGCCGTCGGGTGCGGCCGGCAGCGCGGCCCGTACGAGGGCGTCGAGTCGGTCGTCGATGGTGTCGGACACGTCCAGTCGGATCCTTCCCCCCGTCGTGGTCCGGTGCGGTGAGGGGCCCTGTCGTCGCCGTCCCGCCGTTGCGTGGGCGGGACCGCGGTGCGGGTGCCCGCGGGCCTCGGTGCGGGCCTGCCCGGCGCGCGGTGCTCCGGTGGTGCCTCGCGGACGGTGTGCCGCGGAACGGGCGGCACGGGCCGGGCGCACGGGC
>NZ_JAOCQE010000428.1 GCF_025290915.1 Streptomyces sp. 15-116A
GCGAGGTGGGCCTCGCCGACCGCCTCCAGCCCCCGGCGACCGCCACCGCCTCGCTGTGGACGCGCGGCGCCCTGCGGCCCATGCCGAAGGGCCATGTCATGGGCGTCCCCGGCACCGCGGCCGCCCTCGCCGGTGTGCTCTCCGAGGAGGGCCTGGCCCGGATCGAGCGCGACGCCGGGCTGCCGCGCACCGAGGTGGGCGACGACGTGGCGGTGGGGGAGTACGTGGCGGCGCGCGTCGGCCGCGAGGTCGTCGACCGCCTGGTGGAGCCCCTCCTGGGCGGGGTGTACGCGGGCGACGCGTACCGCATCTCGATGCGCTCGGCCGTCCCGCAGCTCTTCGAGGCCGCCCGCACGCACACGTCCCTGACGGAGGCCGTCCGCGAGATCCAGGCGAAGGCGGCTGCCGCGCGGCAGACGGGCCCGGTGTTCATGGGCATCGAGGGCGGGATCGGCTCCCTGCCGCTCGCGGTGGCCGAGTCGGTACGGGCGCGCGGCGGCGAGATCCTGACGGGAACACCGGTGACGGAGCTGCGCAGGGTGGCACCGCCCGATGCGCAAGCGCCCGCCGCCTGGCGTGTGATCGCCGGTGGGCGCGAGCTGCGGGCCGGCGCCGTCGTCGTCGCCCTCCCCGCCCCCGCGGCCGCCCGGCTGCTGCGTGCGGAGGCGCCCGGTGCCGCCGCCGAGCTGGCCGCCGTCGAGTACGCCTCCATGGCGCTGATCACCCTCGCCTACCGCCGTACGGAGGCCGGTCTCCCCGAGGGCAGCGGGTTCCTGGTGCCGCCCGTCGACGGGCGCACCATCAAGGCCGCCACCTTCGCCTCCAGCAAGTGGGGCTGGATCGCCGAGGAGGACCCCGGCCTGGCTGTGCTGCGCACCTCCGTCGGCCGGCACGGCGAGACGGAGATCCTCGGACGGGACGACGCCGAGCTGGTGGAGGTCTCGCGGCACGACCTGAAGGCGGCCACGGGCCTGGACGCCACCCCCGTCGCCACCCGCGTCACCCGCTGGCAGGACGGCCTCCCCCAGTACCCCGTCGGCCACCACGCGCGCGTGGCCCGTATCCGCGACCACCTCGCGAGAATCCCGGGCCTCGCGGTGTGCGGCGCGGCCTACGACGGCGTCGGCATCCCCGCCTGCATCGCGAGCGCGTACGCCGCCGTCGACCAGATCCACGGCGACCCGGCCGCCGCGCGGGAGCTCACCGCCCACCCGGTGCACAGCCTCCACGGAGGAGCAGGAGAATAAGGGACATGAGTGACGACGCCACCACCCCCGCCCCCGACCGGATCCCGAACAAGGGCAAGCTGGCCAAGGACCTCAACGAGGTCATCCGCTACACCCTCTGGTCCGTCTTCAAGCTGAAGGACGTGCTGCCCGAGGACCGCGGCGGGTACGCCGAGGAGGTCCAGGAGCTGTTCGACCAGCTCGCCGCCAAGGACGTCACGATCCGCGGCACCTACGACCTGTCGGGCCTGCGCGCGGACGCCGACCTGATGATCTGGTGGCACGCGGAGACCGCCGATCAGCTGCAGGAGGCGTACAACCTCTTCCGCCGCACCAGGCTGGGCCGCGCCCTCACGCCCGTCTGGTCCAACATGGCGCTGCACCGCCCGGCCGAGTTCAACCGCTCGCACATCCCGGCGTTCCTCGCCGACGAGACGCCCCGCGACTACGTCAGCGTGTACCCGTTCGTGCGCTCCTACGACTGGTACCTGCTGCCCGACGAGGACCGCCGCCGCATGCTCGCCGACCACGGCAAGATGGCCCGCGGCTTCCCCGACGTGCGCGCCAACACGGTCGCGTCCTTCTCACTCGGCGACTACGAGTGGATCCTCGCCTTCGAGGCCGACGAGCTCCACCGCATCGTCGACCTCATGCGCCACCTGCGCGGCTCGGAGGCCCGCATGCACGTCCGCGAGGAGATCCCGTTCTTCACGGGCCGCCGCAAGAACATCACGGAACTGGTCGCCGGCCTGGCCTGACCCCACGGGCTCCGGTTCCCTGCGGGCGCGCGGGGGACCGGAGCCGGATCTGGTTCGCTCATGGCGCCGGCCGGACCGGAACGGCCTTCCCGGTCGGCGCGCTGTTCGCGGACGCCTCGCCCGTAGCCCTCGGTTTCGGTTCCGGGTGGGCCGTGCAGGACGCGCCGCCGCCCGGGATCCGGCCCTCCAGGAGGTACGCCTCCATGTGCCCGTTCACGCAGGCGTTGGGGCCGCCCGCGATGCCGTGGGTGCCGGCGTTCCGCTCGGTCACCAGCGCCGAGCCCGCGAGCCGGCGGTGCAGCTCCAGGGCACCGTCGTACGGGGTCGCCGCGTCCCGCTCGGCCGCCAGGATGAGCGTCGGCGGCAGCTCACCGGCGCCGGTGCGCACGTCGAGGGGTTGCTGTCTCGGGGCCTTCCAGTAGGCGCAGGGCAGATTGGTCCACACGTTGTCCCAGGTCTCGAAGGGCGCCCGGCGCGCCAGCCGGGTGTTGTCCCGGTCCCACACCGCCCAGTCCGTCGGCCAGGGCGCGTCGTTGCACTCCACGGCGAGATAGACCGCGCGCGCGTTCTCCTCCTCCACGGCCGCCTCCGGATGCTGCTCGGCCTGGTCGATCAGCGGCTGCGGGTCGCCCTCCAGGTACGCCGACAGGGCGTGCGCGCGATGCGGCCAGAAGTCGTCGTAGTACCCGGCCTGCAGAAACGCCGCCTGCAACTGGCCCGGCCCCACCTTCCCGCCCGCCGGCTTCTTCGCGAGCCGGGCGCGCACCGTGTCGTAAGCGCGCTGCACCTCGCCCGCCGTGCGGCCGAGCCCGTACACGTCGTGGTGCCGGGCCATCCACTTCCGGAAGTCCGACCAGCGGTTCTCGAACGCCGCCGACTGGTCGAGGTTGTTGCGGTACCAGATCTGCGCGGGGTCCGGGTCGACCACCGAGTCGAACACCATCCGCCGCACATGACCGGGGAACAGCGTGGCGTACAGCGCCCCGAAGTACGTCCCGTACGACGCTCCCACGAAGGTCAGCCGCCGCTCGCCGAGCGCCGCGCGCAGCACGTCCAGGTCGCGCGCGTTGTTCAGCGAGGTGTAGTGCCGCAGCCGCTCGCCGGCCCGCTCGGCGCAGCCCCGCGCGTACGCTTCGGCCTGCGCGACGCGTTTCTTCTTGTACGCCTCCGAGGGGTGGACGGGCGCCTGGGTGGGCCCGTCGAAGAAGGTCTTGGGGTCCTGGCAGGACAGCGGCGCCGAACGGCCCACGCCGCGCGGGGCGTAGCCGACGAGATCGTAGGCCCCGGCGATGCGTTTCCACTGGGGGAGCAGGCCGATCAGCGGGAAGTGCATGCCGCTGGCGCCGGGCCCGCCCGGGTTGTAGACCAGGGCGCCCTGCCGGGGCACCTTGCGCTTGCTGTTGGCCGGGTCCTTGCCGGTGGCGCGGACGCGGCTGACGGTCAGCCGGATCTGCGCGCCGTCGGGGCGGGCGTAGTCGAGCGGGACGCGGACGGTGCCGCACCGGATGCTGCCCGGCAGGTCCTGGGCGTCGGGGCATCTGCCGAACTCGATGCCCTCGGACGCGGCCCGCGCCGCCGCGACCGCCGTAC
>NZ_JAOCQE010000429.1 GCF_025290915.1 Streptomyces sp. 15-116A
GCGGGCCGCCAGGCCGGTCCGGGCGGCGGCAGGGGCGCGGCCGAACCGGCACGAGGCGTCCCGGCACAGCCGCGCCGCGGAACCATGGCGCGCGCCGTGGCCCACTGAGACGTACGTCCCCACCGGACCCGTCTCCACGGACCCACGGCACCACAGACCCGGTCACGGGAGCCGCTGTCCGAGCGGGGCGGAGAGAATGCACGGACTCTCTCCGCCCCGCTCGGCGTGCCCACGCAGGCCACATGTGTACCTCTTGTCCCCCTGTGTCCCCTCAGGCCCCCTGAACTGGCGTGTACCCGTCGGATATCGACCGTTTCCCAGCGGCGGCAAGCCCCTTGGTGGCAATCTGCTCAACAGCAGATACGCAAAGTCAGGAACCAGGCACGCAGCCGGAGGTGCACGTCCCGTGGCGTCCAATGTCAATCCCACCGTCAGGCGGCGCCGGCTGGGCCAGGAGCTGCGCCGGCTCCGTGAGCTCAAGGGCATGACGGCCGAGGAAGTGGCGGAACGGCTGCTGGTGTCGCAGTCGAAGATCAGCCGCCTGGAGAACGGCCGGCGCAGCATCAGCCAGCGCGACGTCCGCGACCTGTGCGGGGTCTACGAGGTGGAGGACCAGCGGATCGTCGAGTCGCTGATGCAGATGGCCAAGGACTCCCGGCAGCAGGGCTGGTGGCACGCCTTCGGTGACATCCCGTACAGCGTCTACATCGGCCTGGAGACGGACGCGGAATCCCTCAGGGTCTACGAACCCCAGATCATCACCGGCCTGTTGCAGACCCGGGCGTACGCGGAGGCCATCATCCAGGGCGGTTCGCCGGAGGCGTCGGAGGAGGACAACGACAAGCGCGTCGAGGTCCGGCTGCGCCGGCAGAGCCGTATCACCGCCGACAAGGACCCGCTGCGGCTGTGGGTGGTGCTGGACGAGGCGTCACTGCACCGCGTGGTCGGCAGCCGGCAGGTGATGCGCGAACAGCTGGAGCACGTCATGGAGATGAGCCGGCTGCCCCACATCACCGTGCAGGTGCTGCCGTTCGAGGTCGGCGCGCACGCTGGGATCAACGGCCAGTACTCGATCCTGGAGTTCGCCGACGCGGCCGACTCGAGCGTCGTCTACATCGAGGGCGTGACCAGCGACCTGTACCTGGAGAAGCCGCACGACGTGCAGAAGTACACCGTGATGTACGAGCACTTGAGGGCGCAGTCGCTGAACGTGGACGCCTCGCGCCAGCTCGTCGAGCGGATCGCCAAGGAGTACGCGCGCTGAGCTCCCGGCGGATCCGGCGGATGGAGGGCGGCATGCTACACGGCCCCCACGTCTGACGGGAAGTCTCACCTGGAATATGCCTCCGGTTGAGTGAAGGACTGCTCCGGAAGGGGAGGGTGGCGAGTAGCGTCGATCACGCCAACCACCAGTCGAGGTTGGCGCAATCCGTTCTGCGGGTCCATGCCGGAATGCGCAGCCCGGTGACGCAACTCAGCAACTGGCTACGGAGCGAACATGGCAATTCGTCTGGGCGCCACGGAAGCGTGGAAGACGTCCTCCTACACCAACAACAACGGCGCGTGCGTGATGGTCAGGTCGACCACCGTGGAAGCGCTGGAACTCGGCGACACCAAGGTGCCCGAGGGGCCGAAGCTGGCGATCCCCGCCGACGCGTGGAGCGCCTTCGTGGCCTCGGTCAAGTCCTAGCCCGGACGGCACCGCACCCGCCGCACGGCACCAGCACCACATGCACAAGCACCACGTGAGAGCCCTCTCGACGAGATCGCCGTCCTTGCCGAGAGGGCTCGGCTTGTGCCCGGACCTCCTGTGTCGGGGCCTCTACTTCACCGGAAAGGCCACGTCACACACCGGATCCTCGGCCCCTGCCGCCTCCCAGTCGGCGAAGTACACCTCCCGGCACGGCCCGTCCTGGCTCAGCCCATGCGCGGCGATCCACTCCTCCACCGCCTCGAACGCCGCCAGGATCTGCGGATGCGCCACCTGCGCCTTCGTGATCCTGGTGAACGCGAGCCGCCGGGCCGGCTCCACCCGAACCGTCGTTTCCCAGGCCCGCCCCCGGCGCTCGGCCCAGTCCCGCGCCGCCGCCTCGTCGGCGACCGGCACACACGCCTCCGCCGGACCGTCGCTCTCCATCGACACCTCGGCGTGATACGCCACGAACGGCACCCCGGCCACGCCCCCGCACTCCCGGGCCGCCTCCTCCAGCCGCCCCAGCGAAGCCCCGATCCAGGCCGGCAGCTCGTCCGCCAGCGTGTGCCGCTTCTCGGTGATCAGTACCTGCTCCGGCACGTCCACCGTCTCGACCACGAACTTCCCGTACATCTCGGAGCTCCTCCCCGACAGTCGTCCACGGAGGTACTCGGCGAGCGTCCGCTGCCCGGCGAGGCGGGCCTCGACGCCGGCCCAGTAGGCGGCGAGCCGCTCGGCCGCCTCCGTACCGCCACCCGCGTCGACGACCTCGGCGATCCGGGCGAGCGGCATGTCCAGCTGCCGCAGCAGCGCCACCAGCCGGGCGCGCTCGACCTGCCCGGGCCGGTAATAGCGGTAGCCGGTGACCGGGTCGACGTGTGCGGGCGCCAGCAGACCCAGCCGGTCGTACAGGCGCAGCGCCTTCGCCGACAGCCGGGCCCGCGCCGCGAACGCCCCGATGCTGAGCAGTTCCTCGTCCACGCCCTCGTCTACGCCGTCGTCCACGCCGCCATCCTCCGTCGCCGGGCGGCCTCTCCGCCCGGCGGCACCGACACTCGCCCCTGCCCCAAGGGCAAGGTCAAGGGGGTCCGGCGGGTCCGGCGGCTCAGCCCAGGGCGCTCTCCACGGCCGCGACGACCTCCGCCGACTCCGGCTCGGTCTGCGGCGCGAACCGGGCGACGACCTTGCCGTCCCGCCCGATCAGGAACTTCTCGAAGTTCCAGCGGATGTCCCCACTGTGCCCCTCACCGTCGGCGAACCCGACGAGCCGCTCGTACAGCGCGTGTCGGCCGTCCCCGTTGACCTCGACCTTCTCGGTCATCGGGAAGGTCACGCCGTACGTCGCCGAACAGAACTCGGCGATCTCCTCGGCACTGCCCGGCTCCTGCCCCATGAACTGGTTGCAGGGCACACCGAGCACGGTGAACCCCCGCTCGGCGTACCGCTCGTGCAGCCGCTCCAGCCCCGCGTACTGGGGCGTCAGCCCGCACTTGGAAGCGACGTTCACGACGAGCACGACCTGCCCGGCGTACTGTCCGAGCGTGGCGGATCCGCCGTTGAGGGCGCCGATCTCGACGTCGAGGGGTGAGGTGCCGCTGTTCTCTGCAATGGTCATGCGGGGATGCTAGCCGCGCCCGGTGAACACCCCGGCGTTCAGGTCACCGGTGGCCGGTGCCTTTCTGTCCTACCGAGTCGGGCGGTGGGTGAGCGAGGACCGGGGGTCCGGGGGCGGAGCCCCCGGGATGGGACGGGTAGGGGCGGCGGGGGCGAAAGACTCCCGGCCCCCGACCACCGCCGCCTCGACCACGACATCCCCGGCCCCCGTACGCACGTACAACAC
>NZ_JAOCQE010000043.1 GCF_025290915.1 Streptomyces sp. 15-116A
CGGCGGGCTGACCACTCCCCCGCCCTACGCGCCGTCCGGCCGCCGTCCCAAGAACCGCCGGGCCACCTGGTCCCAGCAGTTCCAGGCGTCGCACGGCTGGAGCGCCGGAGGCACGGGCACCGCGTCGGCCGAGGCCAACGACAAGACGCAGTTCGTGCGCGGCACCCAGTCGGTGCGGGTGACCACCAACGGCACCGGCAAGCAGTCGTACGTCCGCAGGACCGGCATGCCCGCGCTGAACGCCACGGGCAAGATGATCCGGCTGCTGTTCCGCGTCGACGACGTCACCAACCTCGCCAAGATGGTCTTCTACCTGGGCAGCGGCGGGCTGAAGAACTACTTCGCCTGGACCTTCCACGCCCACTCCAAGACCGCGGCGAACTATGTGCAGTCCGGCGAGTGGGTGACGGTCCACCTGCAGTGGGCGGACGTGAACAGCGCGGCCGGCACCTACGCCCTCTCCGCCGCGGGCAAGCCGTCCACGACGACCGGCTTCACCGACATGTCCTTCGCCGTGTACGACAACGCGGGCGGGCCGGTGACGTACCGGCTGCAGGCCGTGGAGCTGATACCGGACACCACCGACGTGTTCCCCAACGGGGTCGTGTCCATCACCTTCGACGACTCCCACAAGTCGATCCACGACCTGGCCCGTCCGATCATGGACTCCTTCGGATTCCCCGGCACGGTCTACAACATCGCCGACGCCATCGGCACCGGGAGCTTCCTGACCGTGGACCAGATGCGGTCCATGCAGAACTTCTCCGGCTGGGAGATGGCCGGGCACTCCTACGCCAACGCGGTGCACACCGCGAGCTACCCGAAGCTGACCGCGGAGGAGGCCGACGAGGACTTCCGCAAGCTGCGGGAGTGGCTGGTGTCCAACGGCTTCACCAGCGAGCACTTCGCCTACCCGCACGGCGCGTTCCAGAAGACCTCGGACGGTGTCCCGGTCGACCTGATCGCGAGCCGGCACTTCACCACCGCACGGTCGATCATCTCCGAGACGATCGAGTCGTTCGCCCCGGCCAACCCGTACCGGCTGAAGTCGCTGACCGGTATCACCGACGGCACGGGCATCGGCGGTACGGCGCTGTCGAAGCTGACGGGCGAGGGCGGCAAGCTCGACCGGTGCGCGGACAGCGGTGACTGGCTGATCCTGTGCCTGCACAAGATCGTCGACGGGACGCCGAAGACCAGCACGGAGATCGGCACGGCGGGGCTCACCACGCTGATGCAGGAGCTCGAGGACCGGGACATCCCGGTGGTGACGGTCGAGGAGGCGATGGCCTACTACAAGTAGGCCCGCGGGGGACATGACGAAGGGGGCGGCCTGAGGGCCGCCCCCTTCGTCATGCTCCTACGGTGCTCACCAGCCGCCGCCCTGGCCGTTCTGCGGCCAGTTCGGGTCCTGGGGATAGGCGCCGCGGTTCTGCGGGTCGCGCTGCTGCGGCGGCCGCTGGTACTGCTGCTGCGGCGGATAGGGCTGCTGGTACGGCTGCTGCTGGTACGCGCCGCCGGGGTGCTGTCCGCCCTGCGGCCACTGCTGGGGGTGGCCGCCGTGACCGGCCGGTGCCTGCGCGGGTGCCGGGGCGGGCGTGCCCCAGCTGACGGGCTGCTGCGGCACGTTCTGGTGGTGCTGCTCGTCGTAGCCGGGCAGCGGCTGCGGCTGGCTGGGGATGTAGGCCGCGCGGGGACGGGTGCGCAGGGCGACGCCCTCCAGGCGCATGAGCTGGAGGGTCTCGGTGACCTTCTTGTCGGAGTAGGGGTCCTCCTCCTCCCAGATCTCCGTCACGTCGGCCTCGTGGTCGCCGCCCACGGACACCTCGACACCGGCCTGGCGGGTGCCCCAGCTGCCCTTGTGCAGGGTGAGCAGGGCGTAGAAGCGCAGCGGGGTCAGCAGGAACAGCTGGATCAGGCCGTACAGCGGGGCCAGCAGGAACATGCCGAACCGCTTGATGAAGCCCATGCCGCGGCGCGGGAAGTCGAGGTAGCGGACGTTGCGCAGATAGCCCATGAGGACCATGAACAGCGCGTAGTCGCCGATGTGGTCGACGAACCGGGCCGGCTGCATGATCGGCAGGATGACCATGGAGTAGAACATGGCCGTGCCGAACACCAGCCACAGGCCGAGTTCCATGCAGGTCAGCCAGAAGGCCGGGCGGTACTTCTTCTGGTGCCGGAAGGCCCACAGGGACTCGCGGAAGAAGGACTTGTTCCAGCGGACCTGCTGGCGCAGGAAGTGCGGCAGCTTCTCGGGCACGGCGGTGTAGCCGACGGCGGTCTCCTGGAAGACCACCTGGCCTTCCATCAGGCAGTAGTTGGTCATGCGGCGGTCGTCGCCGAAGACGGCCGGCTTGCCCAGGAACTGCTGGTTGAGGAAGTCCGGCAGGTACTTGCGCACCAGCGTGCCGCGGTACGCCGACAGGGCGCCGCAGCAGCACAGCACGGACTTCAGCCGGGAGTAGGCGGCCCGCTCGAAGAGGAAGGAGTTGCCGTAGCGCAGGTCCTGCAGGCGGGTGAAGACATTGCTGTCGTGGTTGAGGGCGAGCACCATGCCGGTGGAGGCCATGATCTTCTCGTCGGCCAGCGGCAGCAGCAGCTCGCGCACGGTGTCCCGGGACAGGACCGTGTCGGAGTCCACGCACAGGAAGATGTCCGAGTACGGCGCCGCCTCGAAGCCGAGGGCCAGCGCCTCGCGCTTGCCCTTGTTCTCGGGCTGGATGCTGACGGTGTACTTGACGCCCTTGGCCTCGAACTCGGGCCGCAGCTTCTTCGCGGCCCGGATGCCGCCGGGGTCGGCGCTGCAGTCGTCGATGATGTGGATCTCGTTGGGCAGCCGGCTCTGCGCGAGCAGGGAGCGCATGCCCTGCTCGAACATCACCGGGTCCTCGTTGTAGATCGGGATGACCGCGGTGACCCAGCAGTTCTCGAGGTACTCCAGCTCCTCCCGGCCCGCCTTGGCGGGCCGGTAGAACAGGGCGCCGAACATCTTCAGGGCCAGCAGGCCCATGGCGCCCATCGAGTACAGGTGCAGCGAGTCGGAGTCGAGCCGGGTGGCGATGACCGCCGCGATGGCGATGAAGAAGAAGTACGAGACCTTGAGGTGCCGTCGCTTGCGGTGCGCCCTGCGCCCGTCGGAGTCGACAGCTCCGGGTATGTACGTATCCTCAGTCGTCACAGCTTGACCACCCGGGGATGATCGGCGGACTTGCCCCGGGTGTCGAACAGCTTGCGGGCACGGTCGGCCAGCAGGCCCAGGTCTATCTCCCGGTGCGGCTGAAGCAGGATGGTGAGGTCCGCGTCCTCGGCGGCGGCCAGGTAGTCCTCGGCGCGCTCGACCTGCGTACCGCCGACGGTCCAGCCCTCGACGTGCGGGTCGAAGTAGACGAGTTCGGCACCGCGGGCGATCAGGTTCTCGGCGACCGCCATGGCCGGGCTCTCGCGCTGGTCGGAGATGTCCGGCTTGTAGGTGACGCCGAGCAGCAGGACGCGGGAGCCGCGCACGGCCTTGCCCTCGTCGTTGAGCAGATCGGCGGCGCGGTTGACCACGTGGACGGGCATGCGCTGGTTGATCTCCTGCGCCAGCTCCACGAAGCGGAACGGGATGCCCAGTGAACGCACCTTGTACGACAGGTAGTTGGGGTCGATCGGGATGCAGTGCCCGCCGACGCCGGGGCCGGGGTAGAACGGCGCGAAGCCGAACGGCTTGGTGGAGGCGCAGCGGATGGCGTCCCACAGGTCGACGCCGATCTCGCGGCAGAACATCGACATCTCGTTGACGAGGGCGATGTTCACGTGCCGGTAGGTGTTCTCCAGCAGCTTGGCCATCTCGGCCTCGCGGGTGCCCTTGGCCTCGACCACGCGGGCCACGAAGCGCTCGTAGAGGGCACGGGCGGCCTTGGTGCAGTCGGCGGTGACGCCGCCGACGACCTTGGGGGTGTTCTCCAGGCCGAAGGAGGCGTTGCCCGGGTCGATGCGCTCGGGCGAGAAGGCGAGGTGGAAGTCCTTGCCGACCTTCAGGCCGCCGGCCTCCAGACGGGGGCGTACGACCTCGTCGGTGGTGCCGGGGTAGGTCGTGGACTCCAGGACCACGAGGGTGCCGGGCGTGAGGTGGGCGGCGATGTCCGCCACCGCGGCGTGCACGGCGCCGAGGTCCGGGGAGCCGTACTCGGTGAGCGGCGTGGGCACGCAGATGACGACCGCGGCGGCCTCGGCGATCACCTCGGCGCGGTCGGAGGCGCGGAAGCCCTGCTCGAGCATCGCGCCGACCTCGGCGTCGGTGATGTCGTCGACGTGGGAGCGGCCGGCGTTCAGGCCCTCGACCACGTGACGGCTGCGGTCGAGACCGATCACCTTCAGTCCGGCGGCGGCAGCGGAGCGAGCCAGCGGCAGCCCCACGTAACCGAGTCCGACAACGACAAGATCCGTCGTGGAGGATCTGCTCACGACACCATTCCCCAACCCCGTTGCACGGCCACGGGCAGGCCGGACGCGGGCAGCACGAGCCCCCCACGTAATTCGAACATGTCCGAGGAGGCTAACAGAACCTTCATATTTTCATCCCGCTCACATCAAGTGCGGCTTGTCACGTACAGACTCGTACAACCCTTGACGCATCTGGTGTGTCTCCCGTCACCACAGCCGCATGACCAGGCACACGGTGTGGCCCGGGTCTCAGACCTGCTGCCACGCCCTGAGGGCGAGGCCCGGTTCGTCCTTGCGGCGGGTGATCATCAGGGTCCCGGTGGACGGGGCGAGCGTGGCCGCCACGAGCTGGTCGTTCTCGTCGAGAGCGACGCACACCCGGGCGTCGGCGGGGAGTTGAGGGCCGGACTCGGTCCACCAGGCTCCGGCGGACTCCTGCTCGGTGGGGTACGCGGCGAAGGCGACCCGGCCGCTCGCGGACCGCTGGGCGAGGACGGTGCAGTCGTGGCCCTCGATCACACAGCGCACGGCGGAAACGGGGCCGGGACCGGCCGACGTGAGCAGGGTCACAGGCTTGTCGCCGGGGCGCCAGGCGCACAACTCCCCGCCCTCGTCGGTGAAGTACAGGGTGGTGTGCTCGGCGGAGGTGGCCAGCGCCCGCAACGTGCCCGGCCGGACCGGGACATCGACGCCCTCGGTGGGCAACGGCGGCTTCCCCGGCTCCTCCTGACGCCAGTGCAGAATCCCCCCGGCACCGGCCGCGTACAGCTCGACCCGCCCCGACTCTCCGGTCACGGCCGCCAGTTGGTCCTGGACGCCCTCACCCCCGAGGTCGGCCCAGGCCGCCCAGCCGCCCTTCTCCTTCTGCGTCAGCAGGCTCACGCCTCCGCCCTTGTTCCGCACGAACACGTGCGCCCGCCCCTGGGCGTCGACGGCGACGGCGGGCGCCCCAGTGCGCTCGCCCTTCTTGTCGGGGTGACCGACGGGATTCCAGTCGAGAGCGGCGAGCCGGGGCCGGAAATGCGTGGAGTGCACGAGCCCCGACTCACCCTTCACGGTGGGCCGCCAGGCGACCAGATGCGCATAGCGGTCAGGGCCCTGCCCGACCGACAGCCCAGGATGCAGCCGCTGCTCCCCGCCGACCCTGCGGGGCGGCTCCCAGGGTCCGCCGGGGGCGAGTTCCGCACGGCACAGGGCGGCGTCGTCCGACGGCAGATAGACGATGAGGCGGCCGTCGCGGCCGCGGAGAAGCCAGTCGCCGTTCACCGTTTCACCCTATGCAGCGCGCCTCCCGCCGCGACCCCGGGGGCCCTGCTCACCGGGCGTTCCGTGGGACCCTGGGCCGCATGAACGACACCGCCGCCCTGCTCGTGATCGTCGACGCCGCGAACGTGGTCGGTTCGGTGCCCGACGGCTGGTGGCGCGACCGCAAGGCCGCCACGGAACGCCTCCGCGACAGACTGGCCACCCAGGGCCTGCCGGCCCACGAGGGCCCCCTGGAGATCGTCCTGGTGGTCGAGGGCGCGGCAAGAGGCGTGGAACCCGTACCGGGCGTCCACGTGGAACGGGCCCCGGGCAGCGGGGACGACCACATGGTCACCCTGGTGGCCGAGGCAGCGGGCACCCGCCCGATCCTGGTCGTCACGGCAGACCGCGACCTCCGCCGCCGGGTAACAGAACTCGGCGCGGAGGTCACAGGCCCACGCACGGTACGGGGCTGACTCACCCGGGCGAGCGGTCCGAGGCGAAGGGGCGCGGGGAACTGCGCGACCAGCCACAGCGCACCCGCACCCGCCGACGACCCGGACCACCCCCCACCGAACGCATCACTGCGCATCCGGACCGGGCTTCATCACCTCATCCACAGACGTCTGCTCCCCCTTCGCCAGCCGGCTGTTCCCCCGGCTGTACAGGAAGTAGACGACGATCCCGATCGCCATCCAGATCCCGAACCGCACCCACGTCTCAGCCGGCAGATTCAGCATCAGCCACAACGACGCGGCCACCGAGAGAATCGGCAGGAACGGCACCCACGGCGTCCGGAACGACCGATGCAGATCCGGCCGCGTCTTCCGCAGAATGATCACGCTGATCGCGACGATCACGAAGGCGAACAACGTCCCGATGTTCACCAGCGCCGCCAGCTCGTTCAGCGGAGTGAAGCCCGCGAGGACCGCGATGACCACACCGAGCAGGATCGTCGGACGGTGCGGGGTCTTGAACCGCGGGTGCACCCGCGAGAAGAACCGCGGCAGCAGCCCGTCACGGCTCATCGCGAAGAACACACGGGTCTGACCGAGCAGCAGGATCATGCAGACGGTCGTCAGGCCGACCGCGGCGCCGAAACTGATGAAGCCCGCGAACCAGGGATGCCCGGTCGCCTTGAACGCGTCGGCCAGCGGCGCGTCCACCGACAGCTCGCTGTAGTGCTGCATACCGGTGACGACGATCGACACCAGCACGTACAGCACGGTGCAGATGAACAGCGAGCCGAGGATGCCGCGGGGCATGTCGCGCTGCGGGTTCTTCGTCTCCTCGGCGGCGGTCGCCACAATGTCGAAGCCGATGAACGCGAAGAACACCACCGACGCGGCGGTGAAGATACCCATCACGCCGAAGTTGGACGGCGCCCAGCCGAAGATCAGCTGGATCAGGGGCGCGTCCAGATTCTGGCCCGCCTCCACCGGCTGCGCCTTCGGGATGAACGGGTCGTAGTTGTCGGCGGTGATGAAGAACGCCCCCGCGATGATCACGACGAGCACGACGGTCACCTTGATGGCGACGACGACGGAGGTGACCCGGGCGGACAGCTTCATGCCGAGCACGAGGATGCCGGTGAGCACCAGCACCAGCACGGCCGCGAGGATGTCGAAGCCGAATCCCTCGGCGCCCTCCCGGCTGCCCAGCACCGCGGGCAGCTCCCAGCCCGCGTTGTCCATGAGCGACTGGATGTAGCCCGACCAGCCGACGGCCACCACCGCCGTACCGAGCGCGAACTCCAGCACCAGGTCCCAGCCGATGATCCACGCGGGCAGCTCACCGAGGGAGGCGTACGAGAACGTGTAGGCGGAGCCCGCCACCGGGACGGTGGAGGCGAACTCGGCGTAGCAGAGCGCGGCGAGCGCGCAGACCACACCGGCCACCACGAAGGCCAGGGCCACCGCGGGCCCGGCGTTGTTCTTGGCGACCGTGCCGGTGAGGACGAAGATGCCGGTGCCGATGATGACGCCGACGCCGAAGACCGTCAGATCGAGGGCGGACAAGGATTTCTTGAGCGCGTGCTCCGGTTCCTCGGTGTCGAGGATCGACTGCTCGACGTTCTTCGTCCGGAAGAGGGGGCTGGTCACGGATACCTCCCACGCTTGTCGTCCTCGACATGATCGAGAGGGGGCGTAGGTCGTATGCCCCGGTATCAGCACCCTCACGCAAACGGGCCGCCCTCGCCACTCATCCCAGTGGCGGGGGCGGCCCATCCGGGCGACGCGTGGTGGCGGGTCAGTCGCGGGCGGGCTCCACCGAGTCGACGGCGTCGGCCGCGGAGCGCTCGTACCGGCCGTCGAGCCTGGCGACCAGACCGGTGACCTGACGGGCGATGTCGGGCGCGGTCAGCCCGATCTCGGCGAGCACCTCGGCGCGGGAGGCGTGGTCGAGGAACCGCGGCGGGATGCCGAAGTCGCGCAGCGGTACGTCCACGCCCGCGTCGCGCAGCGCCTGGGCGATGGCGGACCCGACGCCGCCGACGCGCGAGTTGTCCTCGACGGTGACGACCACGCGGTGCCGCTCGGCGAGCGGGGCCATGGCCTCGTCGACGGGCTTGACCCAGCGCGGGTCGACGACGGTGGTGGAGATGCCCTGCTTGTCGAGCAGAGCGGCGATCTCCAGGCACATCGGCGCCAGCGCGCCCACGGACACCAGCAGCACGTCCGGCCGGTCGGTGCCCGGCTCACGCAGCACGTCCATGCCGCCGACGCGCCCCACGGCCGGTACGGCGGGACCGACGGCGCCCTTGGAGAAGCGCACCACGGTCGGCGCGTCATCCACCTCGACGGCCTCCCGCAGCTGCGCGCGCACCTGGTCGGCGTCGCGCGGGGCGGCGAGCCTGAGACCCGGCACCACCTGGAGGATCGACATGTCCCACATGCCGTTGTGGGAGGCGCCGTCGGTGCCGGTGATGCCGGCCCGGTCCAGCACGAAGGTCACGCCGCACTTGTGCAGGGCCACGTCCATCAGGACCTGGTCGAAGGCGCGATTGAGGAAGGTGGCGTACACGGCGAAGACGGGGTGCACGCCCGCGTGGGCGAGGCCGGCGGCGGAGACGGCGCCGTGCTGCTCGGCGATGCCGACGTCGTAGACCCGCTCGGGGAACCGCTTGGCGAACTTCTCGAGGCCGACCGGCTGGAGCATGGCCGCGGTGATGGCGACGATGTCCTCGCGCTCCTCGCCGAGCTTGACCATCTCGTCGCCGAAGACGGACGTCCAGTCGGCGCCGGAGGTGGCGATGGGCAGCCCGGTGTCGGGGTGGATCTTGCCGACGGCGTGGAAGCGGTCGGCCTCGTCCTGGAGGGCGGGCTGGTAGCCGCGGCCCTTCTCGGTGAGGCAGTGCACGATCACCGGCCCGCCGAACCGCTTGGCGCGGGCCAGCGCCGACTCCAGCGCCTCGATGTCGTGGCCGTCGATCGGGCCGACGTACTTCAGGCCCAGGTCCTCGAACATGCCCTGCGGGGCGATGAAGTCCTTCAGCCCCTTCTTCGCGCCGTGCAGCGTGTCGTACAGCGGCCGGCCGACGACCGGGGTGCGCTCCAGGAGGTCCTTGGTGCGGGCCAGGAAGCGCTCGTAGCCGTCGGTGGTCCGCAGGGTCGCGAGATGGTTCGCGAGACCGCCGATGGTCGGCGCGTACGACCGCTCGTTGTCGTTGACGACGATGACGAGCGGGCGGTCCTTGGCGTCGGCGATGTTGTTCAGCGCCTCCCAGGCCATGCCGCCGGTCAGGGCGCCGTCGCCGATCACCGCGACGACGTGGCTGTCGCGCTTCTTCAGCTCGTTGCCCTTGGCGATGCCGTCGGCCCAGCCGAGCACGGTGGAGGCGTGGCTGTTCTCGATGACGTCGTGCTCGGACTCGGCCTGCGAGGGGTAGCCGGACAGGCCGCCCTTCATCTTCAGCTTGGAGAAGTCCTGCCGCCCGGTGAGCAGCTTGTGCACGTACGACTGGTGCCCGGTGTCCCAGAGCACCTTGTCCTTCGGCGACTCGAAGACCCGGTGCAGGGCGATGGTCAGCTCCACCACACCGAGGTTGGGGCCGAGGTGGCCGCCGGTCTTGGAGACCGCGTCGACGAGGAAGGTCCGGATCTCCTGGGCCAGCTGGTTCAGCTCCTCCAGGCTGAGCCGGTCCAGATCGCGCGGTCCCCTGATGCGGGTCAGCAGCGGCACCCGTGCCTCCTTGCAGTAGAGCTGATCGAGCTGTTGCCGGGCTTGTCGAGTCTAATGTTCCGCCCCGCCGCCCGGACTCCGGGCAGTGCGTCATACATCACGCAAACGGCAGTACCCACAACTGTGGCCCGGTGCACCTATAGGCACCGGGCCACAGCAACGCACCTAAAGGGGCGCGGGGAACTGCGCGACCAGCCACAACGGACCGGCAGCGAACGTACTACGCCCGCCCCGCAGTCTTCTGCGTCTTACGAGTGACCGCGTCGATGACCACCGTCGCCAGCAGCACACCACCAGTGATCATGTACTGAACCGGCGAGGCAATACCCTCCAGCGCCAGCCCGTACGTGATCGAGATGATCACCATCACACCGAGCAGCGCGTCCCAGGTCCGCCCCCGCCCACCGAACAGCGACGTACCACCGATCACCGCCGCGGCGATGACGTTCATCAGGAACTCACCGGTACCGGCACCCTGGTTCGCCGAGGCGATCTTCGAGGCGACGAACAGACCACCGATCGCCGCGAACGTCCCGGCGATCGCGAACACCGAGATACGGATCAGCTCCACATTGATACCCGCACGGCGCGACGCCTCGACGCTGCCGCCGAGCGCGTACACCTTGCGGCCGTACGCCGTACGCCGCAGCACGAAGTCCGTGATCACCAGAACCGCGAGGAAGATCACCACGGCCAGCGGCAGGCCCTTGTACTGGTTGAACACGATCGCGACGGCGAACGCCAGGATCGCCAGCAGCACCGTCCGCACGATGATCTCGTTCAGCGGCCGGGACGGCACGCCCGCGGCCTCACGGCGGCGGTTGTCGAAGTACGCGGTGAGGAAGTACCCCGCGGTCGCGACGACCGCCAGGCCGTACGCGGCGGCCACGTCCGAGAAGTAGTAGCTGGTCAGCTTGACGACCAGCCCCTCGGAGTCGAGGTTGATCGTGCCGTTGCTGCCCAGGATCTGCAGCATGAAGCCCTGCCAGAACAGCAGTCCGGCCAGGGTCACGGCGAAGGCGGGCACGCCGATGCGGGCGAAGATGAAGCCGTGGATGGCGCCGGCCACCGTGCCGGTGAGGACCGCCAGCACCAGGGCCAGCACCTCGTTCATCCCGTGGGTGACGCTCAGCACCGCGAAGGTGGCGCCCGCGACACCGCTGACCGAGCCGACCGACAGGTCGATCTCGCCGAGCAGCAGGACGAAGACGATACCGACGGCGATCATGCCCGTGCCGACCATGGCGATCGACATGTCGGAGAAGTTGCCGGCGGTGAGGAAGTTGGAGTTCAGGCTGGTGAAGATCGCCCAGATGATCAGCAGGCCGATCACGACGGGGATGGAGCCGAGGTCTCCGGCCTTCATCTTCCGCTTGAACTCGGTGACGTAGCCCTTCAGGCCCTGCTCGCGCACCAGCAGCCGGGGGTCGACGACCGTGACCGCGGCCTTGGCCGCCTCGGGGTTCTCCACGACGTGGTCCTCGGCGGGGGTGGTGGTCTTGTCGGTGCTCATTTCTTGATCTCCCCATTGGTGCGCGCCGCACGACGGGTCACGGCGTTGTCCGTGGCGCCCGTGATGGCGGAGATGATCTCTTCCTGCGAGGTCGACTTGACCTCGAAGACGCCGTTGTTGCGGCCGAGGCGCAGCACGGCGACCTTGTCCGCCACGGCCTTGACGTCGGCCATGTTGTGGCTGATCAGGATGACCGCGTGGCCGCGCTCGCGCAGTCGCTCGACCAGGTCGAGGACCTGGGCGGTCTGCTCGACGCCGAGGGCGGCGGTGGGCTCGTCGAGGATCACCAGCTTGGGCTCGCCGAGCATGGACCGGGCGATGGCCACGACCTGGCGCTGACCGCCGGAGAGCGAGGCGATCGGGATACGGACGCTGGGGATGCGGATCGAGAGGGTGTCGAGGAGCTCGCGGGAGCGGCGCTCCATCTCCACCTCGTCCAGGACGCCGCGCCTGCGGATCTCCCGGCCGAGGAAGAGGTTGCCGACGACATCGATGTTGTCGCACAGCGCGAGGTCCTGGTACACCGTCGCGATGCCCAGGTTCTGGGCGTCGTGCGGCTTGCCGATCTGGACGGACCTGCCCTCCCACTCGATGACGCCCTCATCGATGGGGTGCACGCCGGCGATCGTCTTGACCAGCGTGGACTTTCCGGCACCGTTGTCGCCGACCAGGGCGACCACCTCACCGGCGTGGACCTCAAGCTCTACGTCGGTGAGCGCCTGAACGGCACCGAACCGCTTGGAGACCCCGCGCAACGCCAGCACGGGCGTAGCGGACACGTGAACCATCTCCTTCGCCGCCTGACCCGGCGGGAGGTTGTGCAGAAGTTTGGGGGGTGTGCGGGGATTCCCGCGGGTGTTCCGTCCGGCGCCCCGCGTAGCTTGCGGGGCTGGTGTGTGCGGGGCGCCGGCGGAGACTCGTGGTCCTCGGTCCCGTACGGGAGTCCGCGGACGGGCTCCCGTACGTCTAGGGGACCTCGGGACTGCTTACTTCAGACCGATCTTGTCGCAGGCGGCCTTGTACTTGCCCGCGCAGATCTCGTCGATGGTGTAGACGCCGTCCTTGATCACGGTGTCCTTGATGTTGTCCTGGGTCAGCGAGACGACCGGGACCAGGACCGACGGGATGCCCTTGGTGGTGGGGCTGTCGACCTTGTCCTTGGCGATGGAGTCGAGCGACTTGCCCTGGGCGAGCGCGACGGCCATCTCCGCGGCGGCGTCGGCCTCCGGGGCGTACGGCTTGTAGACGCTCATGTACTGCTCACCGGTGACGATGCGCTGCACACCCGCGAGCTCGGCGTCCTGGCCGGTGACCGGAATGTCGTCGATGCCGGCGGCCTTCAGGGCGGTGATGATGCCGCCCGCCATGCCGTCGTTGGCGGAGTAGACGCCGACGATCTTGTCCTTGCCGAGGGCGGAGATGGCGCCCTCCATGTTGGAGTTGGCGTTCTCCGGCTTCCACTCCTTGGTGTCGTACTCGCGGCCGATCTTGACCTTGCCGTCGAGGACGGAGTGGGCGCCTTCCTTGAACTGGGCGGCGTTCGGGTCGGTGGAGGACCCGTTCATCATGACGATCTGGCCGTCCTTGGCCTTGTCGCCGAGCGCCTTGAGGAGGGCCTCGCCCTGGGTCTTGCCGACGGTGACGTTGTCGAACGAGGTGTAGGCGTCGATCGGGCCCTCGGCCAGGCGGTCGTAGGCGACGACCGGGATGCCGGCGTCCTTGGCCTTCTTCACCGAGCCGGCGATGGCCTTGGAGTCCACCGCGTCCACGATCAGCACGTCGACCTTGTTGGTCACCATGGTGTCGACCTGCTGGTTCTGCAGGCTGGCGTCCTGCTTGGCGTTGGCGTAGACGACCTCGGCCTTGTTGTTCGTGAGCTCCTTGACCTTCTTCTCGATCAAGGGCTTGTCGAACTTCTCGTAGCGCGCGGTCTGGTTCTCCGGCAGGAGCAGACCGACCTTGATGTTGTCGCCCTTGGCGGCCGCCGAGCCGCCGTTGTCCTTCTTGTCGCCCGACTCCTTGGCGCTGCCACAGGCGGCCAGCGAGACGGCCATCGCGCCCGCGGCGATGGCAACGGCGGCACGACGCATACGTGCGTTCACTTTCCAAACCTCCCTGACGAGGCCGCGTCGTTGCGGCCGAGGTGGATGGAAGTCAACTCGGCCACCTGTGCGACGTCAAGAAGTAAATCCTTAACGAGATGGCAACGGTGCCATCCGTTCTCTAAGTGAAGGCAGGTGCAGCGGCCATCGGTGACCCGGCGGCGGCCCCGTCCAGAAGGGTCGAATCGCCCATCTCGCTCAGTGCGAGGGCGAGCGCTCCGAGGACCTCCGCGCGGCCCCCAAGTGCCCCGGGGAGAACGGACAGTTGGCGCGCCGCACTGGGGATCGCATAGCGGCCGACGGACTCCCTGATCGGCCCGAGCACCAGCTCACCGGCCTCGGCGAGATCACCGCCGAGGACGACCCGGCTCGGGTTCAGCAGATTGCAGAGATTGGCGACTCCACTGCCGACATGGCGGCCGACGTCGGCGATCACCCGACGACAGCCCGGGTCACCGTCCCGCGCCAGCCGTACGACGCCCTCCATGGTCAGATCCGTGCCGTGGCTGGACTGGAGCAGCGGGAGCACATAGCGGGCCGCCGCGAAGGTCTCCAGGCAGCCGCGGTTGCCGCAGCGGCAGACGGGGCCGGACTCGTCGAGTGTAATATGCCCGATTTCTCCGGCGGTGCCGCCGGGCCCCCGGTAGATCTTCCCGTCGATCACCAGACCCGCGCCGACACCGCTCGCGACCTTGATGTACGCCAGGTCGCGCACGCCCCGGCCGCTGCCCCAGACCATCTCGCCGAGGGCGCCCAGGTTGGCGTCGTTATCCACGTGCACCGGCACGCCGAGGCGCCCCCGCAGCTCCTCGGCGGGCCTGGCGCCGGTCCAGCCGGGCAGGATCGCGGTCGAGCCGAGACTGCCGGACTCCACGTCGATCGGCCCGGGGACGCCCAGACCGATGCCGGCGATCTTGGCGCGGTCCACGCCGGTCGCCTCCAGCAGCCGGTTGACCAGCTGTTCCGCCCGGTCGAAGCCCTGGGTGGCGGAGGCATCCACGTCCAGCGGCTCGGACTCCTCGGCCAGCACCTGGTGGGCGAGGTTCCCGATCGCGACACGCAGATGAGTGTGCCCGAAATCCACGCCGATCACGATGCCGGCGTCGCCGCTCAGCGACACCGCGCGGGCCCGGCGACCGCCCGCCGAGGTGGGCGTGACCTCGACCGTTCCGCTGTCCTTCAGTTCCCGCACGATGTTGGAGACCGTCGCCGCGGACAGGCCCGTCGTCCTCGCGATCTCCGCCTGGGTGAGGGAACCCGCAAGACGTACTGCTCGGACCACCCGCTCCAGGTTGGCTCGGTGCAGCGACGACTGCGACCCCGGAGTCTCCACGACGACCTCCTGCGCGCGGGGCCGCTTCGGTGAGGCCCCGTTCATGTCCAACTAGTGAACTCTAAGCTGAGCCGTTCGGGTTGCCTCCCGTCAAGAGGTTGAACCGTTTCGACGCTCTTCCGCGAGGACGGTCACATACACACACGCCGCTCCCCGGAGAGGGAGCGGCGTGTGTGGGAGCGGTTCCGCAGCGTGACGGGACGCGCGGCGGTGGGCGTCAGCGGAAGGTGCCCTGCGACACCGAACCGGCGATCCGCCGCTGGAAGACGCAGTACACGATCAGTACGGGCACGACCGTGACCACGATCGCCGCGAACAGCGCGCCGTAGTCGATGTCGTAGACCTGCGAGGACGCGTAGGCGGCCATGCCCTGGGTGAGGACCCACATGTCCTGGTCGGTGTTGAGCGCCACCGGCAGCAGGAACTGGTTCCACAGGCCCAGGAAGTTGAAGATCGCCACCGCCGCCATGCCCGGACGGGCCATGGGCAGCATCACCTGGAAGAACGCCCGCCAGTCCCCGGCGCCGTCGATCAGCGCGGCCTCGTACACGTCGTGCGGCAGCGACCGGAAGAACGAATAGAGGAAGAACACCGTGAACGGCAGCGCGAACGCGACATAGGTGAGGATCAGTCCGGGACGCGTGTTCAGCAGCCCGAAGTTCTGCAACTGGAAGAAGAGCGGAACGATCGCCAGGAAGACCGGGAACGTCAGGCCGGCGAGCATCAGGTAGTAGATCAGCCGGCGGCCGGGGAACTCGAACCGGGCGAGAATGTAGGCGCACATCGCGCCGAGCAGCATCACCAGGAACAGTGCCGACACCACGACGATCACGGAATTCAGGAAGTACTTCCCGATGCTCGCGTCGGTCCACGCGTTCGCGTAGTTCTCGATCCGCCACTTGTCCGGCAGCGAGAACGGCGACGAGAGAATCTCGCCGGTCGATTTGAACGACGACATCAGCACCCACAGCATGGGCACGATCACGATCACGGACCACACGATCAGCAGCGCGTGCGAGATCGTCGCGAAGGTACGGTCGCTGGTCGCGGTGACGCGCGTCAGCTTCCGGTCGTTCGCCGGTTTCCCGTCACTGACCTGCTTCCGGTCGGCGGCAATGACGCTCACCGGGCACCTCCCTCGGCTGCGGCACGCCGAGCCTTCAACCCAGGTGCTTTCCTCTTGCTCTCGCCCTCGCCGCCGCCCGTGAGGCGGTTGACGAGGAACACCAGCGCCGCGAACACCAGGGTGACGACGGCGAGGACGACGCCCATCGCGGTGGCGTAGCCGAACTGCTGCTTGGCGAAAGCGACGTTGAACAGACGCTGGCTGATCGTCAGGGTCGAGTTGTCCGGGCCGCCGTTCGGCACCATCGCCTGGACGTAGACGAACGCGTCGAGGGCGGCGATGCCCAGGTAGATGTACGCCGTCTGCACGCTGTCCCGGATCGCCGGCAGGGTGATCGAGACCGTGGTGCGCAGCCGGCCAGCCCCGTCGATCCTCGCCGCCTCGTACAGCTCGGCGGGAACGCCCTTGATCGCGGCGATGAAGAGCACCGCGTAGAACCCGACGAGCCCCCAGACGAAGACGAACATCACGGCCGGCATCGCGGTCGCCTTCTCGCCCAGCCACGCGAACGTGTCGAACTGGTCGAGGCCGAGGCCGGTGAGGACGCCGTTGAGCAGGCCGGCGTTCGGGTCGTACATCTGCGCCCAGATCAGACCGACGATGATCGCCGGCACGACGTAGGGGAAGAACGAGATGATCCGGTAGAACGACGCTCCCCGGATCCCCCGGACGGGGCCCTTGCTCGGCCCGCCCAGGGTGACGGCCACGGCGACCCCGAGGGCGAGTGTCAGCGTCACCAGCGGCACGAAGGCCGCGAGGAGTGCGACGTTGCGCAACGCCTTCATGAAGATGTCGTCCTCGAGCATCTTCGTGAAGTTGTCGAGGCCGACGAAGTTGTAGTCCGGGCTGAAGCCGCGCCAGTCGGTCATCCCCCAGAAGATCGCCTGGCCGAACGGGATCAGGACGAAGATCACGAAGATGGCCAGCGGGACACCGAGGAACGCGAGGAAGAACGTCACCCGGTCGAACGTGAGCTTGCGGCGCCGTGGCCGCCCGCCGCGAGCGGCCGGCTCGGGCCGGCGGCTCGCGGTCTCGGCAGTGGGGATCGTGTCTTTCATCGCGGTGCTAGCTGACCTTGACCTTGTCGACGGAGTCGTCTTCCCGGACCTTGTCGGAGATCTTCTGCAGGGCCGAGGTCAGCCCCTTGCCGTCGAGGTCACCGGCGAGGAACGAGTTGAACGGCACCAGCTGGTCGGTGTTCATCCCGTAGGTCTCGACGAACATGTAGTTGAAGATGTTGGTGCCCGCGGCCTCCAGCATCTTCGTCTGCGAGACGAGGGCCGTCGACCCGTAACCGTCGGCGGGCACGGTGCCCTTGACGATCGTCGGGGCCAGCTTCGTCCTGGAGAAGTTGGCGGCCGCCTTCTCCGACAGCATCGCCCGCAGCACCTCCTTGCCGCCGGCCGGGTTCTTGCCCTGCTTGGGCACGATGAACGGCTCGCCGGCGGCCGCGCGGAGCGACTCGTAGGGCAGCTGCGGCTTGTCGGTGAGCGTCATCGACGGGAAGCCGGTCATCTGGAAGTCCGCCTTGGTGGCCTTCTTCATCTCGTTCTCGATCCAGCCACCGGACGGGTAGAGCAGCGCCTTCTGGTCGTTGCTCCAGATCGCCTGCGCCTTCTGGAACTGGGTGCCGGAGCCGCCGGGGACGAACATCTTCTGCTTCACCATGGTCTCCATGACCTTGATGACGCCCTGGATGGCCGGGTGCGACCAGCAGCCCTTCTCCAGGTTCTCCAGGGCGAGCCGGACCTCGTCACCGCCCTCCTTGATCGCCGAGTCGATCAGGAGCGTGCGGTAGTAGGTCGCCGCCTCCTTGCCGTGGACGAAGAGGTACTTGCCCTTCTTCTTCGCCTTCTGGCCGAGGTCGAGCGCCTCGTCCCAGGTCTTCGGCGGGGTCCAGTCGTTCTCCTCGAAGAGCGTCTTCGAGTACCAGACGCCGTACACGGTCATCACGTAGTTGAGCGCGACGAACTTGTCCTTGAACGTGCCGGGGGCCTTGACACCGGGGTAGACGATGTCGGCGATCTTCTTGCCCTCGTAGGTGCTGGCCTCGAAGAGGTCGTCGAGCTCCTCCAGCTGGTCGAGGATGCCGAGGAAGCCGATCTGGTCCTCACCGGAGTTGTCGATGAGGTCCGGCGGGTTGCCGCCGACGAAGCGGGGCTGGAGCTCGGGGGCGATGTCGACGACCGGCTTGACCTCGACCTTGAGGCCCTTGATCTGGCTGCCGAGCACCTGGTTGGTGTAGTCGACGTAGTCGGTGCCGTAGCCGCCGTCGAAGATGGCCGCCTCGACCTTGGAGTTCTCGGCGACACCGAACGGGTTCTTGGCGCTCTTCTCGCCCTTCGGGCCGCCGTCGCCTTCGTTGCCGTTGCTGGAGGGAGAGCCACACGCGACCGCGAACGAGCCCATCGCCGCGGTGGCGATGGCCCCGCGCAGGAGCGTCCGCCTGTCAAGAGAGCCGGCACGAATGGTCATCTCTGCATCCTCACTGATCGATTGGATCTGTACGGGTGTGCTGCGTGTGGGGGGCGTTGTCGCCGTCGTCTCGGAGCCGCGGTGCGGCGCCGATGATCAGCTGAGCGATGCCGGCACAACAGTCGCCGGGGCCGGAGCGGCGGTCGCGCTCCGCCTGATCGGATCGCGATGGCCTACGCCGGTGGTGGATCCCATGCTCAAGTCCTCGCCTTCTCCAGGACTCAGGCGGTGAACCGGATCCTCCCCGGCACCGCGTTCGGGTCAAGCTGGGTCGTGCAGGAAGTGCGGTGATGCTGGACGTTCTCGGTGATACGTCGATGATGATCGGGTGCTGTGAAGATGCCCCGGAGTGCCGACAGGTATAGTCCACTTCCCGCCAACGGAGCAAGATCGAATGCAAGGTTCCCCTTGGGTCTTTTCCGAGTTGAGACCTCCCGGAAATATGTGCGACCAGCACGCTTCTCGGCGGAAATATCCAGGACTCCGAGCCCGAATGCCGCATTCAACACCTTGACACCATGGGCCACTTGACCCACTACTGTTCCTTGCGCAGTGATGTTGACAACGTTGTCCCGGCGCAGGGAGGGTGCTCGCGCATGCTGCAGGGAGTTCGGCACAGAGGCCGGCACAGATGGAGTACGGCGGTCGTCGCGGCGACCGCCTTCGCTTTGGCGGTGGGCTCCCAGGGCGCCACCGTGGCCCTCCCCGGGGCCCCGGCGAAGACGGACCGCGCCTTCGCCTCGTCCTTCGAGTCGGGCGACCCGGCCCCGGACTGGGTGAACACCGTCGAGACCGCACCCGGCGGCGGCAAGCGCGCCTCGGGGGTCGACGGCGGGTACAGCAGCGGCATTCCGGGCAATGTGACCGACCGGGTCACCGATGTGCGGGCGAGCGGCGAGAACCCCGGCGGCGGGGAGGTGAAGGAGAACCTCGTCGACGGCGAGCCCAGCACCAAGTGGCTGACGTTCGAGCCCACCGGCTGGGCCGAGTTCGACCTGGACGAACCGGTCAAGGTGACCCGGTACGCCCTCACCTCGGCCAACGACCACGCCGAACGCGACCCTCAGGACTGGACGCTGAAGGGCTCGGCGGACGGCAAGGAGTGGACGACCCTCGACACCCGGACGGGTGAGACCTTCGCCGAGCGGTTCCAGACGAAGGTCTACGACCTCGACGCCTCCGCCGTCGCCGAGTACCGGCACTTCCGGCTGGAAGTCTCCAAGAACGGTGGCGGCGGCATCCTCCAGCTCGCCGACGTGCAGTTCTCCACGGGCGGCGAGGACGGGCCGGTGCCGCCGGACATGCTCTCGCTGGTCGACCGCGGCCCGAGCGGATCGCCGACGGCCAAGGCGGGCGCCGGATTCACCGGAAAGCGTGCCCTGCGTTACGCCGGCCGGCACACCGCCGACGGCCGGGCCTACTCGTACAACAAGGTCTTCGACGTCGACGTGAAGGTCGAGCGGGACACCCGGCTGTCGTACCGGATCTTCCCGTCGATGGCCGACGGCGACCTCGACTACGACGCCACCAACGTCTCCGTGGACCTCGCCTTCACCGACGGCACGTATCTGAGCGACCTGCGGGCGACCGACCAGCACGGCTTCCCGCTCACCCCGCGCGGGCAGGGCGCGGCGAAGGTGCTCTACGTCAACCAGTGGAACAACGTGGTCTCCCGGATCGGCTCGGTGGCCCGCGGCAAGACCGTCGACCGGATCCTGGTGGCGTACGACTCCCCCGAGGGCCCGGCGAAGTTCCGCGGCTGGCTGGACGACGTGACGCTGAAGCCGGTCGCGCCCGAGCGGCCGAAGGCCCATCTGTCGGACTACGCGATCACCACCCGGGGCACCAACTCCAGCGGCGGTTTCTCGCGCGGCAACAACTTCCCGGCGACCGCCGTGCCGCACGGCTTCAACTTCTGGACGCCGGTGACCAACGCCGGTTCGCTGAGCTGGCTGTACGACTACGCGCGCGGCAACAACGCGGACAACCTGCCGACGATCCAGGCGTTCAGCGCGAGTCACGAGCCGAGCCCCTGGATGGGTGACCGCCAGACCTTCCAGGTGATGCCCTCGGCCGCGTCCGGCACCCCGGACCTCGGCCGTGAGGCCCGCGAGCTGGCCTTCCGGCACGAGAACGAGACCGCCCGGCCGTACTACTACGGGGTGCGCTTCGAGAACGGCCTGAAGGCCGAGATGGCGCCCACCGACCACGCGGCGGCGCTGCGCTTCACCTACCCCGGCGACGACGCGAGCGTGCTGTTCGACAACGTCACCGACCAGGCGGGCCTGACGCTCGACCAGGAGAACGGGATCGTCAGCGGCTACTCGGACGTGAAGTCCGGTCTGTCGACGGGCGCGACCCGGCTGTTCGTGTACGGCGAGTTCGACAAGAAGGTCACCGGCGGCTCGGCGAGCGGCGTCAAGGGCCATCTGCGCTTCGACGCGGGCGCCGACCGCACGGTGACGCTGCGGCTGGCCACCTCGCTGATCAGCGTCGACCAGGCGAAGGACAACCTGCGCCAGGAGCTGCCCGCGAGCCGGTCCTTCGAGTCGGTCAAGCAGAGCGCCCAGCGGCAATGGGACAAGCTGCTCAGCAAGGTCGAGGTCGAGGGCGCCACGCCGGACCAGCTGACCACGCTCTACTCCAGCCTCTACCGGCTGTACCTCTACCCGAACTCGGGCTTCGAGAAGGTGGACGGCCGGTACAAGTACGCCTCGCCGTTCTCGAAGATGCCGCAGCCGGACACCCCGACGCACACAGGCGCGAAGATCGTGGACGGCAAGGTGTACGTCAACAACGGCTTCTGGGACACCTACCGGACCACCTGGCCCGCGTACTCCTTCCTCACCCCGTCCAAGGCCGGTGAGCTGGTCGACGGTTTCGTGCAGCACTACAAGGACGGCGGCTGGACCTCCCGCTGGTCCTCCCCCGGCTACGCGGACCTGATGACCGGCACCTCCTCGGACGTGGCGTTCGCGGACGCGTACGTCAAGGGCGTCGACTTCGACGCGGAGGCGGCGTACGACGCGGCCGTGAAGAACGCCACCGTGGTGCCGCCGTCCTCCGGTGTGGGCCGCAAGGGCATGGCCACCTCGCCGTTCCTCGGCTACACCTCCACCGAGACGCACGAGGGCCTGTCGTGGGCGCTGGAGGGCTACCTCAACGACTACGGCATCGCGAAGATGGGCGAGGCGCTCTTCAAGAAGACCGGCAAGAAGCGCTACCAGGAGGAGTCCGCGTACTTCCTCGACCGCGCGCAGGACTACGTCAACCTCTTCGACGCGAAGGCCGGCTTCTTCCAGGGCAAGGACGCGAAGGGCGACTGGCGGGTCGAGTCCGAGAAGTACGACCCGCGCGTGTGGGGGTACGACTACACCGAGACCAACGGCTGGGGCTACGCCTTCACCGCCCCGCAGGACAGCCGGGGCCTGGCCAACCTGTACGGCGGGCGGGGCGGCCTCGGTGACAAGCTCGACGAGTACCTCTCCACTCCGGAGACGGCCTCCGCGGACTTCGTCGGCTCCTACGGCGGTGTCATCCACGAGATGACCGAGGCGCGGGACGTGCGGATGGGCATGTACGGGCACTCCAACCAGGTCGCCCACCACGCCCTGTACATGTATGACGCGGCCGGGCAGCCCTGGAAGACGCAGAAGAACGTGCGCGAGGTGCTGTCCCGGCTCTACACCGGCAGCGAGATCGGGCAGGGCTACCACGGCGACGAGGACAACGGCGAGCAGTCGGCCTGGTATCTGTTCTCCGCGCTCGGCTTCTACCCGCTGGTGATGGGCAGCGGCGAGTACGCCATCGGCTCCCCGCTGTTCAAGAAGGCGACCGTGCACCTGGAGAACGGGCGCGAACTGGTGGTGAAGGCGCCGAGGAACAGCGCGGCGAACGTGTACGTGCAGGGCCTGAAGGTCAACGGCAAGCGCTGGAACGCCACTTCGCTCCCCCACGCGCTGATCGCGAAGGGCGGTGTCCTGGAGTTCGACATGGGACCGCGCCCGTCGTCGTGGGGCACGGGCAAGGACGCGGCGCCGGTGTCGATCACCCAGGACGACAAGGTGCCGAGCCCGCGCAAGGACGTGATCAAGGGCGAGGGTCCCCTGTTCGACGACACCTCGGAGACCGGCGCCACGGTGACGACCGTCGACCTGCCGGTCACCGGGGAGACGAAGGCGGTGCAGTACACGCTGACCTCCTCGGACCCGGCGAAGGCGCCCACGGGGTGGGTGCTCCAGGGGTCGGCCGACGGGACGACGTGGAAGGACCTGGACGAGCGGTCCGGGGACGCGTTCCGGTGGGAGCGGCAGACACGGGCCTTCTCGATCGCGGAGGCGGGGGCGTACCGCCACTACCGGCTGGTGCTGAGCGGTGAGGCGGCGCTGACGGAGGTGGAGTTGCTGGGCTGACGATCCGATCCGGTGTGAGGCGGGTTCGGGCCCTCTGGCCCCGGACCCGCCTCTTCGCGTGCGGGCCCGGTCGCGGGGCAGGGGGGTCAGCGGACGGGCTGGATGCTCCGTTCGACGTCGGCGGCCATGGCCTCGCCGTCGACGACGCGGATGACGTCGATCAGCACCCGCTCCCCGTCCGGAGCGTTGAGCGCGGCACGCACGAGGGCGACCGCGTCCTCCCGGAGCCGCACCCCCCTCAGGTCGACGGGGCGGCCCAGCTGCTCCCCGAGGAGGGACGCCACGAGTATGCGGCCCTGGGGGTCCTCCATGGACGGCACATGGGTCAGCGCGTCGGTGAGGCGCCGCAACAACTCTGTCGCGCCCCAGTAGTCGCTGTCCTCCGCCAAGCTGTGGGCGTTCGCGCGCACTTCGTCGAACGGTGGCCTCGGGCGGCGGGGGGACCGGTCGGTCGTCGTGCGGTCACGGGACGGGGCGGCGCCGCCGCCGTCGAGCAGGTGCCGTACGCGATCGGCGGCCCCCGCGCCCTCGAAGATTTCGATGACCGCCTCCAGCACGCGCTCTCCACCTGGGGTGTTCAGTACAGTCCGCACCATCACCACCACGTCCTCCCGCAGCCGCAGGCCTCGCAGGTCGATCCGGCGGCCCAGCTGCTCTCCCAGCACGGAGCCGAACTGCACCCGGCTCTGGGCATCTGCCATGCACGTCAAGCCGCTCAGTTCGTTGGTGAGGTTCACCGTGCGGTTCAGCGGAAGCCGGGGCGCCGGAGATTCCGGGTTCCCGCGCGGGGATTGCGCTTCTGCCTCGGGCTGCGCCGGGATGACGGGCCGGCGCGGGGCGGTCGCGACCGACCGGGCGATGACGACCTGGCGCTCCACCTCCGCCCACATCAGCGGGCGTTGGCGTACCTGGGCCGCCCGCAGTTCGTCGTAGACGTACTCGTACAAATCCTGCGCGCTGATCAGGCCGTCGCCGTTGCCGTCCGCCTCTCCCGAGCGCAGGCCCTTGATGACGGCGCCGGTGAACCGGGACGGCTCGGGGTCGAGGGCGTCGAGGCGCTCGCCCTCCCAGGCGTACTCGGTGCGGTTGGTGGCGGTGAGCACCACCCGGCCGGATCCGGCCAGTTCGTCCTTGAGGTGGACGTCGGTGTCGCCCTTGGCCCCGGGCAGGAAGGCGCCGCTGTAGCAGCAGTCCAGGAGCAGGACGATGGAGCGGGCCCGGCAGCGGCTCATCCGGGTGCGCAGGAACTCGGCGGAGACGGCGGTGGAGGCGAGCAGGCGGCGGTCGGTGTCGGCGGCGGCGAAGTACAGTTCGCCGTCGTCGTTCTTCACACCGTGGCTGGACAGGTGCAGCAGGAGCAGGTCGTCCCGGCCGCGGTCGAGGAAGAAGTGCTCGATGGCGCGGGCCACTTCATGGTGCCGGCGGTCGACCACCGTACTCACCTCGAAGCCGCCGATCCCGGGATCGCGCAGCACCTCGGCGAGCCCTTCGGCGTCCCGGACGGGTGAACGGAGCTGCCGCAGCGCCGGGTTCTCGTAGCGGCCCGTCGCGATGAGCAGGGCGAAGCGGCCCCCGGACACGCCGGCCGTCCTCAGTCGCCCTGTCCGCCGCCGGACCCGGTGCCGGTGGCATCGCCGTCGGGGTCACCCGCGGTGGCGGCCTCGTGGGCCGTGACGAACGCCTCGATGAGCCGCTGCTGGTCGGCGGTGGACACGGCCTGGAGCTCCAGGCTGTTCTCGCCCAGGGCGATGCTGACCGTGCGCACCGGGCGGTTCTCGATCCAGGTCTGGATCAGGCTCAGCACCGAGCGCAGCGCGATCGGCGCCATGGTCACCGCGAGCGCGCCGACGGTGAGCGCGTCCACCGGCTTGGCTCCCTCGGGGATCTCACCGGCCCGGTGCAACTGGACGTCGTCCACGTCGAGTTCGAGCAGGCGGTCCCGCAACCCGCGGGTCAGCTCGTCGAGTTCTTCCTGGTCACTGTCCTGACGCCCGGTCAGGACGAGCTGCATGTGCTGCGTACCGCGGCTCACTGCCACCCCCGTCACCTGGTGTTGATCCAGCGTACAACGGGGAACGCGGCGAGGGCCGCACCTCCGGGAAGGGAGGTGCGGCCCTCAACTGCCGTGTGCTGCCGCTTACTTGCGGATCAGGCTGCGCAGCACGTACTGCATGATGCCGCCGTTGCGGTAGTAGTCCGCCTCACCGGGGGTGTCGATGCGGACGACCGCGTCGAACTCGACACCGGTGTCGGTGGTGACCTTCACCGTGCGCGGCGTGGTGCCGTTGTTCAGCTCGGTGACACCGGAGATGGAGAAGGTCTCCTCGCCGGTCAGGCCGAGGGACTCGGCGTTCTGGCCCTCGGGGAACTGCAGCGGCAGGACGCCCATGCCGATGAGGTTCGAGCGGTGGATGCGCTCGTAGGACTCGGCGATGACGGCCTTGACGCCGAGCAGCGCGGTACCCTTGGCGGCCCAGTCGCGGGACGAGCCGGAGCCGTACTCCTTGCCGGCCAGGACGACCAGCGGGATGCCGGCGGCCTGGTAGTTCTGCGAGGCGTCGTAGATGAAGGAGACGGGGCCGCCGTCCTGCGTGAAGTCACGCGTGTAGCCGCCCTCGGTGCCCGGCGCGATCTGGTTGCGCAGGCGGATGTTGGCGAACGTGCCGCGGATCATGACCTCGTGGTTGCCGCGGCGCGAGCCGTAGCTGTTGAAGTCGCGGCGCTCGACGCCGTGCTCCGTGAGGTACTTGCCGGCCGGGGTGTCGGCCTTGATCGCACCGGCCGGGGAGATGTGGTCGGTGGTGACCGAGTCGCCCAGCTTGGCCAGCACGCGGGCGCCGGAGATGTCCTCGACCGGGGCCGGGTCCATCTGCATGCCCTCGAAGTACGGGGGCTTGCGGACGTAGGTCGACTCCGGGTCCCACTCGAAGGTGTTGCCGGTCGGGATCGGCAGCGCCTGCCACTGGGCGTCGCCGGCGAAGACGTCGGAGTAGGACTTGGCGAACATGTCCTCGCCGATGGCGTTCGCCACGACGTCGTTGACCTCGGCCTCGGAGGGCCAGATGTCCTTCAGGTAGACCGGGTTGCCGTCCTGGTCGGTGCCCAGGGCGTCGCGCGTGATGTCCACCTTCATGGAGCCCGCGATGGCGTACGCGACGACCAGCGGCGGGGACGCCAGGTAGTTCATCTTGACGTCGGGGTTGATCCGGCCCTCGAAGTTGCGGTTGCCGGAGAGCACCGAGGTGACGGCGAGGTCGTGGTCGTTGACCGCCTTGGAGACCTCCTCCGGCAGCGGGCCGGAGTTGCCGATGCAGGTGGTGCAGCCGTAGCCGACGAGGTTGAAGCCGACCTTGTCGAGGTACGGGGTCAGGCCCGCCTTGTCGAAGTAGTCGGTGACGACCTTGGAGCCCGGGGCGAGGGTGGTCTTGACCCACGGCTTGCGGGTCAGGCCCTTCTCGACGGCCTTCTTGGCGACCAGGGCGGCGGCCACCATGACGTACGGGTTGGAGGTGTTGGTGCAGGAGGTGATGGCCGCGACCGTCACCGCACCGTGGTCCAGCTCGTAGGAGGTGCCGTCGGGGGCGGTCACGCGGACCGGGTTGGACGGGGCGCCGTTCGGGATCGAGGACGGGGCGTCGGAGCTCGGGAAGGACTCCTTGCTGGCCTCGTACTCGTCGTTGACGTAATTGCGGACGTCCTGCTTGAACTGCTCGGCGGCGTTCGCGAGGACGATGCGGTCCTGCGGGCGCTTCGGGCCGGCGATGGACGGGACGACCGTGGACAGGTCCAGCTCGAGCTTCTCGGAGAAGTCCGGCTCGGCCTTCGGGTCCAGCCAGAGGCCCTGCTCCTTGGCGTACGCCTCGACCAGCGCGAGCTGCTGCTCGCTGCGGCCGGTGAGCCGCATGTAGTTGATGGTCTCGTCGTCGATCGGGAAGATCGCGGCGGTGGAGCCGAACTCCGGCGACATGTTGCCGATGGTGGCGCGGTTGGCCAGGGAGGTGGCGGCCACGCCCTCGCCGTAGAACTCGACGAACTTGCCGACCACGCCGTGCTTGCGCAGCATCTCGGTGATGGTGAGCACCAGGTCGGTGGCGGTGGTGCCGGGCTGGAGCTCGCCGGTGAGCTTGAAGCCGACGACGCGCGGGATCAGCATGGAGACCGGCTGGCCGAGCATGGCGGCCTCGGCCTCGATGCCGCCGACGCCCCAGCCGAGGACGCCGAGGCCGTTGACCATGGTGGTGTGCGAGTCGGTGCCGACCAGGGTGTCGGGGTACGCCTTGCCGTCGCGGACCATGACGACACGGGCCAGGTGCTCGATGTTCACCTGGTGGACGATGCCGGTGCCGGGCGGGACGACCTTGAACTCGTCGAAGGCGGTCTGGCCCCAGCGCAGGAACTGGTAGCGCTCCTTGTTGCGGCCGTACTCCAGGTCGACGTTCACCTTGAAGGCGTCGTTGGTGCCGAACTTGTCGGCGATGACGGAGTGGTCGATGACCAGCTCGGCCGGGGCCAGCGGGTTGATCTTCGCCGGGTCGCCGCCGAGCTCCTTGACGGCCTCGCGCATGGTGGCGAGGTCCACGACGCAGGGCACGCCGGTGAAGTCCTGCATGATCACGCGGGCCGGCGTGAACTGGATCTCCTGCGACGGCTGGGCCTGGGAGTCCCAGGAGCCGAGCGCGCGGATGTGGTCGGCGGTGATGTTCGCGCCGTCCTCGGTGCGGAGGAGGTTCTCCAGCAGCACCTTCAGGCTGTAGGGAAGGCGCGCGGAGCCCTCGACCTTGTCCAGCCGGAAGATCTCGTACGACTCGTCGCCCACCTGCAGCGTGCTGCGGGCGTCGAAGCTGTTCGCCGACACGACAGTCTCCTTCATTGATGTGCGCGTACCACCGTCAATCGTGCCGCCACACCGGCTTGGCCGTTCCGGTGAGGTCAGGCTAAGTTAGGTATGCCTAACTGGAGTGGCGACCACGGTGCGCCTCGGCAGATATCTCGATGTCGAGATAACTCTAGTACACGGGCGCCGAATGGTCATGCCCGGGCCCGGCGTGTGATCTCTCCCGCCAGGTTGCCGCGGAGCGCTGACTGGACGCGGTATCGCGATATAGCGTTGGTCTTCCCATCGCGCCGCCGCATACCCGCGTCGCGCGGAGACGTTCGACAGGAGCAGGACGGACGCATGTCAGGAGAGACACCGGCCGCCAAGGAACCCTCCGGGCCCACCCCGTCGCCCGAGCTGCGGGCGTCCCATGCCGACCGGGACCGGGTGGTGGACGTGCTGCGCATCGCGGCGGGGGACGGACTGCTGACCGCGGACGAACTGGACGAACGCCTGGAGGCCGCCCTGTCGGCGCGGACACTGGGCGAACTGGCCGTGCTCACCGCCGATCTGCCGGCCGTGTCGACCGCTGCTCCCGGTGCCGGGACAGCGGGTGCGGAGGTCAAGGAGGTCGTCCGGATCGAGGGGGCGTTCAGCGGCGCGGTCAAGCGGACGGGCCGCTGGGTGCTGCCGCGACGGCTGGAGCTCGCGGTGGCCTGGTGTGACGTGACGCTCGACCTCACGGAGGCCGTGATCACACAGGACACCCTGCGGATCGACGTGGGCATGGCCGGGAAGAGCCTGACGCTGATCACGAGGCCGGGCATCGAGGTCGACACCGACGGCCTGGCCTTGGTCCACTGCAAGTTCAGGCACCGCCGCGCGCGGACATCCACGGACACACCGACCACGCTGCGCGTGGAACTGACCGGCCAGAAGGTCCACGGCAAGGTGGTGGTGCGGCCCCCGCGCCGGACGTTCGGGCAGTGGCTGCTGCGCCGGCCCGTGTTCCCTCCCTCCCGGCCGTCCCTCTCCCCATGACCCCGGACATCCGGGGTAAGCGCACTGAGACACGGTCAGGTTCCCGACGTTGAGGGGAGGCAGGGATGCCGCTCACCTTCCGCAAGAGCTTCCGCATCCTTCCGGGGGTGCGGCTGAACATCAACAAGCGCTCCTGGTCCATCACCACGGGCAGCAAGAACGGTCCCCGGTACACCCGGAGCAGCACCGGACGTCGTACGACATCGATGGATTTGCCGGGACCTTTCGGCTGGCGGCGCACACGGAGCAGTCGTAGCACCAGGGGCTGAATCGGGCACCCTTGACGTCATGTCACCCGAATGGACCCCCCAAGAGGTGCCATCTCATATCTGAGATAGCCTCAACCCCATGGCAGACGACTACCTCGTACGCATCGGCAAGCTCATCCGCGACGCCCGGCAACACCGGGGCTGGACGCAAGCGCAGCTCGCGGAAGCGCTCGCCACCAGCCAGAGCGCCGTCAACCGCATCGAACGCGGCAACCAGAACATCAGCCTTGAGATGATCGCCCGTATCGGCGAGGCCCTGGACAGCGAGATCGTGTCCCTGGGCTACGCGGGGCCGATGCATCTGCGCGTGGTGGGCGGCCGCCGGCTCTCCGGTGCCATCGACGTCAAGACGAGCAAGAACGCGTGCGTGGCACTGCTGTGCGCCTCGCTGCTCAACAGCGGGCGCACCGTGCTGCGCCGCGTCGCCCGCATCGAGGAGGTGTACCGCCTCTTGGAGGTGCTGGGCTCCATCGGCGTCCGCGCCCGGTGGATCAACGACGGCGTCGACCTGGAGATCGTGCCGCCGGCCGAACTCGACCTCGACGCCATCGACGCGGACGCCGCCCGCCGCACCCGCTCCATCATCATGTTCCTCGGCCCGCTGCTGCACCGCATGGACCGCTTCAAGCTGCCGTACGCCGGCGGCTGCGACCTCGGCACCCGCACCGTCGAGCCGCACATGATCGCGCTGCGCCGCTTCGGCCTCGACATCGCCGCCACCGAGGGCCAGTACCACGCGATGGTGGACCGCGCCGTCAGCCCCGACCGCCCGATCGTGCTGACCGAGCGCGGGGACACGGTCACCGAGAACGCGCTCCTGGCCGCGGCCCGGCACGACGGCATCACCGTCATCCGCAACGCCTCCTCCAACTACATGGTCCAGGACCTGTGCTTCTTCCTGGAGGCGCTGGGGGTGAAGGTCGACGGCATCGGCACGACGACGCTCACCGTGCACGGTGTCCCGGACATCGACGTCGACGTCGACTACTCCCCGTCCGAGGACCCGGTCGAGGCGATGAGCCTGGTGGCCGCGGCCGTCGTGACCGAGTCGGAGCTGACGGTGCGCCGGGTGCCGATCGAGTTCCTGGAGATCGAGCTGGCGGTCCTGGAGGAGATGGGCCTCGACCACGACCGCACGCCGGAGTACTTCGCCGACAACGGCCGTACCCGCCTGGTGGACCTGACGGTGCGCCCCTCCAAGCTCGAAGCGCCGATCGACAAGATCCACCCCATGCCCTTCCCGGGCCTGAACATCGACAACGTCCCGTTCTTCGCGGCGATCGCGGCGGTGGCGCAGGGCAAGACCCTCATCCACGACTGGGTCTACGACAACCGCGCGATCTACCTCACCGACCTCAACAGGCTCGGCGGGCGCCTGCAGTTGCTGGACCCGCACCGCGTCCTGGTCGAGGGCCCCACGCGCTGGCGCGCGGCCGAGATGATGTGCCCGCCGGCGCTGCGCCCCGCGGTGGTCGTGCTGCTGGCGATGATGGCGGCGGAGGGCACGTCGGTGCTCCGCAACGTGTATGTCATCAACCGGGGTTACGAGGACCTGGCGGAGCGGCTGAACTCGATCGGGGCACAGATCGAGACATTCCGGGACATTTAACGCACTGATGCCGCCGCACCCTGTCCGACCTGCTGGTGAGCGGGCCGGGACGGGGTGCGGCGGCATGGTTCGGCCTGTGGACGATGAGGGTGAGGGAGGCCGGGTTCGGCGGCCCTCTCGGAGACCGTGCGGATCCTTGTCGTACGGGTTTCGTCGCCGACGGCGGCCTGACCGGCCGACCTGGGCGGCCCGTCCCTCACGACAGCGGTGTCAGCAGGTCGAGGGAACGGAGCAGGAAGAACGCCGCGGTGATCACGATTCCGGCCACGACCAGGCCGAGCCAGACGTAGGGGTGTTCCCACACGCCACCGTCCGGACGTTCCTCGTGCGCCTCCGCTGTCGAGCCCTCCACCGGAGGGGTCTCGGTGGGCCGGTGAAGTGGTTCGGTCATGCCGCTCACCGCATTCCTCTCGTCGGCGGGCGCCGCATCGGCGCTCGCGGTTCACCGGCGGCCTCGGCACTCGGTCCGGCGGGAAGGGGGCGTCGTAGCCGCTCCGCGGCCGGCAGGGCGGTGCGCGCCTCGCGTTCGCGTGCCGCCTGCTCGGGGTGCCGGCGCTGCCAGTAGGGGTTGTCGTGGGAGAGCTTGCTGGACACCCGGCCGTACATCCCGAACGTGGCGATGATCAGCCCCATGACGAAGCTGAAGATCACGTTGGTCATGCCGAAGTCGAGGATGTTCGCGGGACGGTCCAGCACGAAGATGTGCGCGAAGCCGCTCAGGACGAAGAGCGCACCGACCGTCATGTTGAGGACGGAGGCGAAGTTGCCGCCGATCACCGCTCCGGCGAGCAGTGCCAGGCCGACGACGGTGGAGATGACGCTGAGGGCGACGTTGGTGGTCATGCCGGCGATCGTGTTCCCGGCCGTGTCGAAGGGGCTCAGTGCGTCGGCGAACCCGAGTCCCGCGAAGACCAGCAGGATGACGCCGCAGAGGCCTGCGCCGTAGCGGTAGACGGTGGCCAGATGGTGATCCAGGGGCAGTTCGTCTCTGAGCTTCATGGTGATGTTTCGAGTCCCGTGACCGCTTTGGATGCATACGTGCCGATATGCCCGCAGTGGGGTCGACAGTCGGGTTGAGCGGTCGGCCGTGCGCTGGTCGTGCATCCGCCGTAGGCGTGCGGCCTGAAGTGCTCGAGGACGACCGGCCGCTCGCCCGGCCGCCTCGCCGCGACGGGCGCGGTGGCGCCGTGAGCCGCATGATCGGTCGGTAGGACCGGGTGCCGTGGGACGAGCCGGAAGGGGAAGGCCGTGGCGACGAGCGGAGGGCGCGACGCGGAGCGGCTGCACTGTCTGGTGACCGGCGCGTCCGGGTACATCGGCGGGCGCCTGGTGCCCGAGCTGCTGGAGGCCGGTCACCGGGTGCGGTGTCTGGTCCGCTCCCCCGCCAAGCTGCGGGACCAGCCCTGGGCGGCGGACGCGGAGAGCGTGCAGGGGGACGTCACCGACCCGCGTTCGGTCGCCGAGGCGATGCGCGGTGTCGACGTCGCCTACTACCTGGTGCACGCCCTCGGATCCGGTGCGGACTTCGAGGACACCGACCGCAGGGCGGCACGCGTGTTCGCCCGCGCGGCACACGAGGCGGGCGTCCGCAGGATCGTCTACCTGGGTGGTCTCACCCCGAGTGGCGTCCCCGAGCGGTCGCTCTCCCCGCATCTGCGTTCACGCGCGGAGGTGGGCCGGATCTTCCTCGACTCCGACGTGCCCGCCACCGTACTGCGGGCGGCGGTGGTGATCGGTTCGGGGTCGGCGTCGTTCGAGATGCTGCGCTATCTGACCGAGCGGCTGCCCGTCATGGTGACACCCAGTTGGGTGCGCACCCGGACGCAGCCCATCGGGGTCCGCGACGTGCTGCGCTACCTGGCCGGGTCCGCCACCATGCCGGCCGACGTGAACCGGGCCTTCGACGTCGGCGGGCCGGACGTGCTCACCTACCGCGAGATGATGCGCCGCTACGCCGCCGTCGCGGGGCTGCGACGGCGGGTCATCGTGCCGGTCCCCGTGCTCACTCCACGGTTGTCCAGCCACTGGGTCGGCCTGGTGACACCGGTCCCTGCCTCGATCGCGCGGCCCCTGACGGAGTCGCTGCGGCATGAGGTGGTGTGCCGGGAGCACGACATCGCCCGGTACGTTCCCGATCCTCCGGGGCGGCCCCTGCCGTTCGACGAAGCCCTGGCCCTGGCCCTGCGGAGGGTCCGGGAAGCCCAGGTGGCCACCCGCTGGTCGTCCGCCTCCGTTCCCGGCGCCCCCAGCGACCCCCTCCCCACCGACCCCGACTGGGCGGGCGGCAGCCTCTACCAGGACGAGCGGGAACTGCCGGTCGACGCCTCCCCGCAGGCGCTGTGGAAGGTGGTGGAGGGAATCGGCGGCGACAACGGCTGGTACTCCTTCCCGCTGGCCTGGGCCGTACGGGGCTGGCTGGACCGGTTCGTCGGCGGGGTCGGCCTGCGCCGCGGGCGCCGGGACGCCGAGCGGCTGCGCGTCGGTGACTCGCTGGACTTCTGGCGGGTCGAGGAGATCGAACCGGAACGGCTCCTGCGGCTGCGCGCGGAGATGCGGCTGCCGGGACTGGCGTGGCTGGAGATGTACGTCGAGACGGACGCCGGGGGCCGTACCCGGTACCGGCAGCGCGCCCTGTTCCATCCGCGCGGGCTCCTGGGCCACGCCTACTGGTGGTCCGTCTCCCCCTTCCACGCCGTCGTCTTCGGCGGCATGGCCCGCAACATCACCCAGGCCGCCGCCAAGGGCATGACCGCCCGCACGCATCACCAGCGGCCCCGGCGCACACGGCGCCTCCGGCGTCGCCGCGCCCGCGACAGCGACCGCGGCCGCGACTGAGGAGGCGCCCCCTCGTGCACTGGCTCTTCGGCGACCAGCTCGGCCCCCACTTCCTCACCCCGGACGAGGACGGGGAGCCCGGACCCGACACACCCCTGCTCATGATCGAGGCCCGCTCCGTGTTCCGGCGGCGCCGGTTCCACCGGGCCAAGGCCCATCTCGTCCTGTCCGCCATGCGCCACCGCGCGGCCGAACTCGGCGACCGCGTCACGTACGTACGCGCCGAGACCTACCGGGAGGGCCTCGACCGAGCGACGCGCGGGCGTCCGGTCGGTGTCCACCACCCGACCTCACACGCGGCGCTCCGCCTGGTGCGGTCGCTCGGACAGGTGACGGTGCGTCCCGCGCGCGGGTTCCTCGTGCCGATGGCCGGCTTCGCCGCGTGGGCGGACGGCCACGGCGGGAAGCGGCGGCTTCGGCTGGAGGACTTCTACCACTGGGTGCGTCGCGAGCACGGCCTCCTCATGGACGGCGGCCGGCCGGCGGGTGACCGGTGGAACCTGGACCACGACAACCGGGAGCCGCCGCCCCGCGACACCACCTCCCTCGGCATCGCCCGTCCGTACCGGCCGCGCGAGGACGGCATCGACGACGAGGTCCGCCACGACCTCGACCGCTGGGAGCGCGACGGCGACGTCTCCTTCGCCGGGCGGGACGGGCCCCGCCTGTTCCCCGCGACCCGCGCGGAGGCGCGTCGGGCCCTGCGACGCTTCGTCGAGCACCGGCTCGCCACGTTCGGACCGTACGAGGACGCGATGCTGGCCGCCGACCCGGTCATGAGCCACAGCCTGCTCTCCTCCTCGCTCAACCTCGGCCTGCTCGACCCCGCCGAATGCGTCGCGCAGGCGGAGCGGGAGTGGCGTGCGGGCGGGGCGCCGCTGAACAGCGTGGAGGGCTTCGTCCGGCAGATCGCCGGCTGGCGCGAGTACGTGTGGCAGCTGTACTGGTACTTCGGCGAGGACTACCGCCGCTCCAACGCGCTGCGGCACACGGCCCCGCTGCCCGACTGGTGGAACGACCTGGACGCGGACGCCGTCCGGGCCAACTGCCTGCGCACGGTCCTGGCCCAGGTGCGCGACACGGGGTGGACGCACCACATCCCCCGGCTGATGATCCTCGGCAGTCACGCACTCCAGCGGGGCTGGGACCCCGCCGCCGTCACGGACTGGTTCCACCGCTGCTTCGTCGACGGCTACGACTGGGTCATGCTCCCCAATGTCGTCGGCATGTCCCAGTACGCCGACGGGGGACGCATGACGACCAAGCCCTACACCTCGGGCGGCGCCTACATCAACCGCATGAGCGACCTGTGCGGCCCCTGCGCCTACCGGCCGGGCGACCGGACCGGGGAGCACGCGTGCCCCTACACGGCCGGCTACTGGGCGTTCCTCGACCGGCACCGGGAACGGCTGGCCGGCAATCACCGCATCGCCCAGCCGGTGCGGCAGCTCGACCGCCTCGCCGACCTCGCGGACGTACGGGAACAGGAACGCGCGCGGGGTGACGCACCGCCCTGAGCGCGCTCGCGGGGTGCACCGCGCCTTGAGCCCGGCACCGGTGGGCGGCCGACCCGGCACCGGTGGGCGGCTGAGGTGACGTCACCTGGCCCGCCGTTCGACGACGGGGGTTCCGTCCGGGTCCGTGCGCAGCAGCTCGGCGTCCGTCTCCAGCGCGTCCGCGACAGCCGCCGCCACGTGCCGTGGGTCGCCGCCCGCGGGCAGCGGCGGGGCGGTGCC
>NZ_JAOCQE010000430.1 GCF_025290915.1 Streptomyces sp. 15-116A
GGCGGCGCGGGCTGGGACCACTGGGCCTCCAGCCGGGTCAGCGACTCCAGCTCGCCGTAGTCGAGGAAGATGCCTCGGCATCCGCTGCACTGCTCGATCTGAACGCCGTTGCGGTTGTAGGTGTGCATGGGCGCACGACACTTCGGACACTGCATGATCGGTTCAACTCCTCGCCGGTCGGTCCTGCATCGGGTATCGCCAGGACAGACTCTGCCCGGCTCCGGTCGGTTGCACCCTACGTCGCACGCTGGTGCGTCAACTGGGCGGGGACCGAGGGCATTCGCGCACAGGCGTCCACGACACAGGTCTCCACGTCGTCCAGGCTCCGCCCGTCCGCCAGCGCCTTGGTGACCATGCGGGCGGCGGTCTGCACGGTGAGGGCACGGGCCGGGACGTCGAGAGCGGGCCAGGGATCACCGTCCGCCGGGACTGCGGGACCGCCGGCGGCCCGGTAAGCGTTCAGGAACCGTCCCCACTCGTCACTCCCGAGCAGCCCGCACGCGAACCAGGCCGCGGGTCGTGCGAGATCCCACGCGGGATTTCCGACGCCCAGGTCATCGACGTCTATCAGCCGCCAGCCCGTGTCGCCGGGGAGGCGTACGAGCTGACCGAGATGCAGATCCCCGTGACAGACGGTGCCGGTCGCCGGCGTGGGTGTCTCGCCCCGGGCCCAGTCGGGAAGGGCCGACCAGGCCCGCAGCACCGGTCCGACGGCGGGATGCCCACTGGCCTCGGCCTGGAGCCGGGCGACGGCGCGGGCGGCCTTGAGGGGGCCGCGCATCACGGGCAGGCCCGGGGTGAGGGGTGTGCGGTGCAGGAGGGCGAGCAGGGTGGCGGCGGCTTCCCAGGGGGCGGCGTCGGGGTCGTCCGGGTCGACGGGGTCGCCGTAGGGCCAGAAGCTGACGAGCCGGCCGTGCAGGGGCACTGCCGTGCGGGTGAGCGGGGCCACGAAGACGTCCGTGCGGCGGGCAGCGGTGTCGAGACGGACCTGCAGCTCACCGGGGTCGGTGTCCGGGGCGTGCGCCTTCGCTACGGTGTCACCATGCCGGACGACTGTCCCATCGGCCCGATCGGCGAGGGTGGCTGCGCCGCAGGGGCAGGTGGGGCGGGGCTCGTGGGCGACGGCGGCGGCACGAACGGCCATCTCGCTGAGCAGAGGCTGGGGTGAGGACACGGGGCTCCCTGGGGTGCGGGTCTGACAGGGGAGCGTACGGGGGGCTGCGCCCGGCTGGGCACCCCGCGCTGGAGCGGGCCGGGGGTGGGTGACGCTCACCCGCGCTGGCGGGGTGCCTCCCCCACTCTCGGCTTCTCCCCCACGCTCGGCTTCGCTCGCGCGGGGGGACCCCCATGAGCGGGGGACCCCCACCGCCCACCCGTGCCGCCCTGGGGGCACCTCCCAGGCCCTTAAGGCACTGGGGGAGGCACGACTGCCCGCAGCTAGGTGGGGAATGCCCGCAGGCATAAGACGCGCACCCTCACCCACGCGCGCGGAAAAAGTAATGCCGGCGCAGCTCCCCAGCTGCGCCGGCATTGTTGCCGTCCGCCGCACCCCCGTCCCCACGGGGTTTCATGGGTGGATGTCCCCGCCCGGACCGCTCTTCCGGGCCTGGGGTCGCCGCTCAGCGCCCCAGCATCTCGCCCACGGACGACGCCTGTGTGGTCACCGTCTCCCACCCGTCGAAGACGAGGAGGAGCAGGACCGCCAGGGGAAGGGCCATCAGCGTCGCCACCAGCGGGTGGCGCCGTCCCTCGCGCCGTACCCGTGTGCGGACCAGCGTCCGCGGTGCCGTGTGAGCCATGGCCCCTCTCCTGACCGTTTCTGTTGTCGCTCTCGGTATTCGCTATGCGTGGCAGCGGCGGGCGTCTGACCTCGGGGGACGAGTGCTGCACCCGCCGCTTGACCTCAAATCTAGGCGCCCCGCACATCCCGGACGTCATGCCCTCGTACCGATTGCCGGGCCTCCCGGAGGATGAGCCGCCACCCCCGCCGTACTCCCCTGGGTGGAGACGCGGTCCTACGACTCGGGGTCATCCCGGAGGGGGTGCCCGGAACGCCCCGGAACCTCCGATCCGTCCTCCCGCGGCACCGGCTGCTCCACCAGCGCCAGCACCCGGTTCGCCATGAACCGAGCCGTACGCACCACAGACCCGTTCCGCGTGACTTCGCTCACTTCCACCACCCCTCGCCGCACCGCCGTCTCCACCCGGCGCCCCGCCCTGCTCGCCACCACCTCGTACGTACGCGTCGTGTCCCCCGCGTCCACGACTATCTCCACACGATCACCCTTCACGCGATCAATCCCCCTTCCGCATCGGGTGGTTGGGACCCACGCCCGCACGAACCCCGCCTGCCCGCACGCCCCCTGACCACCCTTCAAGTCTCCCACCCGCCACTGACAATCCACCCCCCGAAGAGGGCGCGGCCTCTGCGCACACGCGCCCGTGGAAACGTAAGCTGTGGCACGTCACAGGACCGGGCAGCGGGGATGAACATGGCGATGATGCGCCTGAGGCGCGAGGACCCGCGCGTCGTCGGCTCTTTCAGGCTTCACCGACGTCTCGGCGCGGGCGGAATGGGCGTGGTCTACCTGGGCTCCGACAAGAAGGGGCAACGGGTCGCGCTGAAGGTCATCCGGCCGGACCTCGCGGAGGACCAGGAGTTCCGCTCCCGCTTCGCGCGCGAGGTGTCCGCGGCCCGCCGTATCCGGGGCGGCTGCACCGCCCGTCTCGTGGCCGCCGATCTCGACGCGGACCGCCCGTGGTTCGCCACCCAGTACGTGCCGGGCCCGTCGCTGCACGACAAGGTCGCCGACGAGGGCCCACTCGGCGCGGCCGAGGTCGCCGCCATCGGCGCCGCCCTGTCGGAAGGGCTGGTCGCCGTGCACGAGGCCGGTGTCGTGCACCGGGACCTCAAGCCGTCGAACATCCTGCTCTCCCCCAAGGGCCCGCGGATCATCGACTTCGGCATCGCCTGGGCGACCGGCGCCTCCACGCTCACGCACGTCGGCACGGCGGTCGGCTCCCCCGGCTTCCTCGCCCCGGAGCAGGTGCGCGGCGCCGCCGTCACCCCGGCGACGGACGTGTTCTCGCTGGGCGCCACGCTCGCGTACGCGTCGATGGGCGACTCGCCCTTCGGGCACGGGAGTTCGGAGGTGATGCTGTACCGGGTGGTGCACGAGGAGGCCCAACTGGACGGCGTCCCCGACGCCCTGGCCCCGCTGGTGCGGGCCTGTCTGGCGAAGGATCCCGAGGAGCGGCCGAGCACGCTCCAACTGTCGCTGCGGCTCAAGGAGATCGCGGCGCGCGAGGCACAGGGGCTGGCCGAGGCACGCCCGCCCGCGCCGCGCGGCGCGGAGACGGAGCGGCCCGCCGGACACCTCGCCGACACCTACCCGGACCACTCACAGGGCCGCCGCACGGGCGGGCAGGACGTACGGGACAGCCAGGGCGGCCGGGCCGGCCAGGGCGCTCCCCCGCCGCGCG
>NZ_JAOCQE010000431.1 GCF_025290915.1 Streptomyces sp. 15-116A
CGGCCGCCGCGCGGACCGCGGCCAGGCACAGCCGCGTGCACGCCGCACCGGCGACGGCCCAGGCCAGTAGCAGGAGGAGGACCCAGAACATGAGTTGTTTGTAAGCGACACGGTCGCGAGAACACCATGCCCTGTTCACATTCCGGACCGAGTGTTGTCGGTATGTGACGTTCCGTTTAGGTGTGCCGGGGCCTCTCAGCGCCGCAGCAGCACCCTCCGGGTCGCGCGGGCCAGGCGCACGGCGGGCCGCCGCGACCGCGGCTTCGGTCCCGAGCGCTCCAGCCACCACTCGCGCAGCTCTCGCCGTACGCCCGCCTCCTCCGGCCGCCCGGCCAGCAGCAGCCGCTCCACGAAGTCCAGCGCGTCCTGCCGGTAGCCGCCGGTCATCGGGTGCGCCTGGGCGTGGGCGAGGAAGGCGGGCCGGTACCCGTCGCCGAGGATGTCCGGCAGTTCCGGCGCGACCTTGGCGACGACGTCGGCCCGCTTCGCGGCGAGTGCCCGCGCCTGGACGGCCATCCGTGCCCGGTCGAACCCCTCGGGCACGGGCGTTCCCGCGACGAGGGCGGACAGCATCGCGGTCTGCGCGAGGGCGAGCCGCTGCCGGGCGGGTTCCAGGGACGGCCGCTCGGATCCGGGCCAGGAGGCCGAGGTGTCCTTACGAGGTTCCGGCTGCGCCTCGCCTCGCTCCCTCGCCCCCTTCTCCACCGCACGTCCGATGGACTCCAGCTCGCGGCGGAGCTCGTCCGGCTCGGGGAAGTTCTCGTCCCGCTCCAGCAGGACGCCCGGCGGCGACACCCGGGAGGCGAGGTCGGTGAGGATGTCCAGCACGGGCTCGGGGACGGGGTGGGCGTGGCTGTCGTGCCAGACGCCGTCCCGCTCGAAGCCGCCCGCGACATGGACGTAGGCGAGGGCCTCCAAGGGGAGTTCGGCGAGCGCCTTGGCCGGGTCCTCGCCGCGGTTGACGTGGTTGGTGTGCAGATTGGCCACGTCGATCAGGAGGCGTACGCCGGTGCGGTCGGCGAGCTCGTACAGGAACTGACCCTCGGTCATCTCCTCGCCGGGCCACGAGATCAGCGCGGCGATGTTCTCCACGGCGAGCGGTACGGGGAGGGCGGCCTGGGCGATGCGGATGTTCTCGCACAGCACGTCGAGGGCGTCGCGGGTGCGCGGCACCGGCAGCAGGTGCCCGGCCTCCAGACGCGGTGAGGCGGTGAGCGTCCCGCCGGCCCGTACGAAGGCGATGTGCTCGGTGACCAGCGGCGCGGCGAGGGCCTCGGCGCGCTCGGCGAGGGCGGTGAGCCGCCCCTCGTCCGGCCGCTCGGCTCCCCCGAGTCCCAGCGAGACGCCGTGCGGTACGACGGTCACCCCGCGCTCGCGCAGCCGCAGCAGCGACTCGGGGAGATGGCCGGGGCACACGTTCTCGGCCACGACCTCGACCCACTCGATCCCCGGCATGCCCTCCACGGCGTCCGCGATCTCCGGCCGCCATCCGATCCCGGTACCCAGTCGCATCATCGTCCCCTCCTTCGCCGGCCCCCCGGCCCCCGCCGACACGTTCACCTGGACGTGACGGAGGTATGGCCCCGCCCTCGTCGCCCGAACCCCATGGCCCCCACCTTCAGAGCAACATTTGAGGTTCGGCGGACCGCCCGGTGCCAGGCTGTACGTCCCCGACGACCGGACCGTTCAGCCCGGCCCCGGTCTCCTGGAAGCCCCGTCGCGGTCCCTGCCGCGGCCCTACCGCAGCCCCGGATGGTCCGCCACCACCGTGCAGGACCCCGGGGCGATCTCCGTGAAGCCGGCGTCACGGACCAGGGGGAGGCCGCTGCCGACGAGGGCGCTGAAGTCCGCCGGGCGCGCTGTGCGCACGGACAAGGGGAAGCCCGCCTCGCACCAGGCGGCTCGGTCGGCGTCCGTCAGCTCCCACCAGGCCAGCTGGGCCGCGTGGCCCGCTTGGGCCATTGCCTTGCCGGCGGACATGTTCAGGTCGGGGTTGAGCCAGAGGACCGGGGCGGCCGGGTCCGCCGGGGGCGGGGGCTCCGGGTCGTCGAGGTCGGTGCCGGAGACCTGGAGGCGGGCCAGGTCCTTGGGCCAGCCGTCGAGGGGGACCGGCGGGAAGACGCGGACCTCCGCCGAGGTGCCGGTGACCGTGATGCCGGGCAGCGCCTCCGCACGGCGCCACTCCGCGCCGCGGGCCCTGCGCACCACCTTGCGGATCCGCGCGTCCTGCCAGTCGCGCATCGCCCGCGCCCACTCGCCCTCGCCCACCGACCGCTCGTCGCTCAGCATCACCAGGACCGCGCGGGCGGCGGTCTCCAGGGCGTCCGTGCGGGGCGGGGGCGCCGCCCGTTCGATACGGACCACCAGCGGCAGAACGTACTGGGGTGCCGTGTCCCGGGCGTCGGCCTCGCCGCGGAAGGGGCTGTCGGCGGCGGGCTGCTGTGTCTGGTCGGTGCTCACGCCGTCCAGTCTGCCAAGCCGCCGCCCGGCGCTCGGCGGCGCGGTCAGCAGCCGCAGGACGTGCGCTGGGCCTCCTCCCACTCACAGGCCGGGCACAGCGTGATGCCCTTGTACGACTCCGGGTACTCCGTCGGCTCCCAGCACACCACGCACTCCGCGTACGGCGGCCCCTCGGCCTTCGGGGGCCTGGCCGCGTCGATCAGGCAGTAGTCGTTGTCGGTCATGCCTCCAGCGTAGGTCCGCCGGGGCTCGGTCAGCTCCGTCCGCCGGCCGCCGCGACCAGTTCGGAGACCTTCACGAAGCGGTAGCCCTCGCGGCGCAGCTCCGGCACGATCCGGCGCACCGCGCGCTCGGTCGCGGGGGCCGCGCTGCGCGTGCAGTGCAGGACCACCACGGAACCGGGCCGCACCCCGTCCAGCACCTGCCGGGCCACCGCGCCCGCGTCCGTGGCGAACGCGTCACCGCCGACCACGTCCCACTGCACGACCGTCACACCGGTCGGGGCGAGCGCCCTCAGCGCCTCGCGGTCGTAACAGCCGCCGGGGAAGCGGAAGTACGGCATCGCGTCCGGCACCCCGACCTCGCGGAAGGCGGCGTACGCCCGCTCCACGTCCGCCCGCATCCGGTCCCCGGGGAGGGCGGGCAGCCCGTAGCAGTCGGCGGTGAACGCGTAGTGGCTGTAGGAGTGGTTGGCGACCTCGAAGAGCGGGTCCCGGCCGATGGCACGGGCCTGGTCGGGATACTCCTGCGCCCAGCGTCCCGTCATGAACACGGTGGCCGGCACCTTCAGCGCCCGCAGCGTCCCGATCAGACGGGGGTGGTCGAAGCGCTCGCCCGCCGCGGCGCGCGGGCCCTGGTCGGCGGTCATGTCGGCGTCGAAGGTCAGGGCGACCGTCTTGTCCGTGCTGCGGGGGGCGTGCTCGAAGACCGGGGTGAGGCCCGCCGGGCCGGGGGCCAGGGTGGGCGGC
>NZ_JAOCQE010000432.1 GCF_025290915.1 Streptomyces sp. 15-116A
GCGGCCGGCGGCAAGCCGTCGTCCGAGCTGTACGGCGGCGACCTCATCGTCCCCGCGGGCGGTGCCACGAACGTCCAGGAGGCGCTGCGGCAGGCCGCCGCGCTCGCCCCGGACAAGGGCACGGTCTACGTCCGCGCCGGCCGGGAGCCGGAGCTGCAGACGTACCCCGAGCTCCTCGCGGAGGCCGAGCGGGTCCTCGCGGGACTGCGCGCGGCCGGGCTGGAGCCGGGCGACGCGGCGCTGTTCCAGTTCGCCGACCACCGCGGCTACATGACCGCGTTCTGGGCGTGCGTGATGGGCGGCTTCGTCCCCACCCCGGTCGCGCTGGCCACCACGTACAGCGCGCACAACGAGGCCAACCGCAAGCTGCGCGGCGCCTGGGACCTGCTCGGCCATCCGGTGCTGCTCACCGACGAGGCCACCGCGCCCGCGCTGCGCGAGGTGCGCACCCTGTGGGGCGAGTCCACGGTCCGCGTGCTGTCGGTGGAGAAGCTCGCCGAGCACCCGGCCGACCACGACTGGTACCCGGCCGCCGGACACACCCCGGTGATCAACCTGCTCACCTCGGGCAGCACCGGCGTCCCCAAGTGCGTCCAGCACACCCACGCCAGCGTCACCGCCCGCACCTGGGCCGCCGCCCAGGGCCGCGGCTACACCGAGGACGACGTCAGCGTCATCTGGATGCCGCTGGACCACGTGACGATGGTCTTCTACAACATCCGCGACGTGTTCCTGCGCTGCCTGCACGTCAACGGCCGGATCGACGACTTCCTCGGTGACCCGCTGCTCTGGCTGGACCTCCTCGACCGCTACCGGGCCACCAACACCTGGGCCCCGAACTTCGCGTTCAACCTGGTCAACGAGTACGCCGACCGGATCGCCGCGGGCAGCTGGGACCTGAGCCGGGTCCGGGAGTTCGCCAACGGCGGGGAGCCGGTCATCGCCGCCACCTCCCGCCGCTTCCTGCACCTGCTCGCCCCGCACGGGCTGCGGCCCGACGCGATGGCCCCGGCCTGGGGCATGTCGGAGACCTGCTCGGGCGTCACCTACGCCACCCAGAGCCGCGACGACGAGCGGCTCGGCACGGTGGTGGTCGCCCCGTCCTCCTTCGACGGCGAGCTGCGCTTCCCCGGCAGCGGCGGCGGCAAGGACGCGGTGTCGTTCTCCACCGTCGGCGCTCCGCTGCCGGGCGTACGGATCCGGGTGGTGGACGCGCAGGGCGCGACCCTGCCCCAGGACCGGATCGGCGAGCTGCAGATCCGCGGCGTGACCATGATGCGCGGCTACCACGGCAACCCGGAGGCCGACCGGGCCGCCTTCGACGCCGACGGCTGGTTCCGCACCGGAGACCTGGCCTTCGTGCACGACGGGCACCTGGTGATCGCCGGCCGGAAGAAGGACCAGATCGTGGTCCGCGGCGCCAACTACGTGGCCCATGAGCTGGAGAACGTGATCGAGGAGGCCGAGGGCGTCCGGGTCACGTACGCGGCCGCCACCGGCGTGCGCGAGCCGGGAGAGGGCTCGGACCGTCTGGTCGTCTTCTTCGTGCCGATGCGCTGGGACGAGGAGTTCCTCGAGGACACCCTGCGCGACATCCGGGCCCGGCTCGGCCGCGAGGCGGGCCTGACCCCCGACCTGATCGTGCCGGTGACCACCGCCGAGTTCCCCAAGACCGCCAGCGGGAAGATCCAGCGCAACGCGCTCGTCACCGACCTGAAGGCCGGCCGGTTCGCGGACCGGATCCCCGCCCCGGCCGAGGACGCCGGGGACGGCCCGGAGCAGTCGTCCACGCCCTGGTTCTTCCGCCGCCAGTGGGCCCGCCTCGCCGAGGCAGGCGACGGCACCGGCGCCTCCGGCGCCTCCGGCGAGGGGGTGCGGCTGGTCCTCGCCGACCCCGGCGACCTGACCGCCCTAGGCCTCGACGAGGGCCGCACCGTGGTCGTCGGCGAGGGCACCTCGTACGTCCAGGAGTCACCGGTCGTCTTCCGCGCCGCGCCGGACGACGCCGGTCAACTGGCACGGGTGATCGAGACGGTGACCGCCCGGCACGGCGCGATCTCCACCGTGGTGTGCGGCTGGACCCTGCCCGCCCCGGACCGGGACGCCGGCCCCGCCGCCCGGCTCGCCGAGGTCACCGCCCGGATCACCGCGCTGGTGAGGGCGCTGGAGCAGAGCCCCGCCCTCGCCGCCCGCCCGCCGCAGCTGCTGGTGCTGACCAGCGGCGCGGTGCACGTACGCCCCGGGGACCGCGTCGATCTCGGGGTGTGCGCGGTGCCGGGCCTGATCCGCACCGCCGTCACCGAGGTCACCGCGGCCACCGTGCGCCAGCTCGACCTGCCCGCCGACCGGGGGCAGTGGGCCGCCGCGCTCCAGGGCGAACTCGCCGACCGCACCCACGCCGGGGTGGTCGCCGCCCGCGACGGTCTGCGCTGGCAGTCCCGGCTCAGGCCGCTCGGCCCGGAGGAGACCACCGCCCCGCCGCGGCTCGTGCCGGGCGGCCTGTACCTGGTCACCGGCGGCCTCGGCGGCATCGCGCTGGACGTCGCCGGATATCTGCTCGCCGCCTACGGGGCGAAGCTGCTGCTCGTCGGGCGCTCCGAGCCCACCGGGGAGAAGGCGGAGGCGCTCGCCGGGCTGTCCGCGCTCGGCGCGGTGCACTACGTCCCGGCCGACGTCGCCGACGCCGACGCCCTGCAGGCGGCGGTGGAGGACGCCGAGGAGCGCTTCGGGCGCGCCCTGGACGGGGTGCTGCACCTGGCGGCGGCCGACGTCACCGGGCAGTGGAGCGACCTGGAACGCCACACCCTGGCCCGGGAGACCGCGGCCGGCTTCGACCGCCAGTACCGGGCCAAGGTCTCCGGCACGCTCGCCGTCGCCCGCGTCCTGGAGGACCGCCCCGGCGCCTCTCTCGTGCTCTTCGGCTCGGTCAACGGCGAGTTCGGCGGCCGTTCCTTCGGCGCCTACTCCGCCGCCAACACCTTCCTGGTGGGCTTCGCCGACCACTGGCGCCACGAGCGCGGCCGGGACGTGCGCTGCCTGGCCTGGAGCATGTGGGAGGGCGTCGGCATGAACCGGGGCCGGTCGGCCGCCCCGGCCCGGCAGCGCGGCTTCACCGCGCTCGGCCCCGACGACGGGCTGCGGGCCTTCCTCGCCGCCACCGCCCTGCCGGACCACTACCTCCTGGTCGGCCTGGACCCGGAGAACCCGGTGATCCTCGCCGAGCTGGCCACCGACGAGCTGAGCGCCCGCGAGATCGTCGTGGCCTACACCGCCGAGGACACCGACCCGGAGACCGTGCACACCGCCCTGGAGCCCGTGCTGCGGGACCTCGCCGTCCCGGTACGGCTGGTGCGGGTGGCCCGGATCCCCAGGGACGCGGCAGGCGCGGTGGACACCACCGAGCTGCTGCTCGACGCGGCC
>NZ_JAOCQE010000433.1 GCF_025290915.1 Streptomyces sp. 15-116A
GCGGGCGCCCGGCCGCCGCCATGTCGCCCGTGGCGGGCCCGGACAGCCCGGGCGGTACGTCACCGGCCTCGCGGCCCCACAGCCACAGCCCGAGCAGCAGCACGGTCCAGGCGACACCGGAGAGCAGCCGGCCGGTGCCGGAAGGTCGCGGCCGGCGGGCGGGAGGATCGGGTACCGGAGCATGCGTCTGTTCCCGCACCGGAGCCTGTTCCTGGGCCCGGGTCTGTTCCCGCACCGGAGCCTCCTGAAGCTGAGCCTGATCGTGTCCGGTCATGGTCAGCTCGTCCCCCGGCGTTTGCGCAGCCGGCGGCCGCGTACCACTGCCGCTGCCGCCGCCCCGACGCCCATGAGCGCCAGCCCGATCACGACCTGGGCCGTGCCGGGCCCCTCCTCGCGGGCGTCGGAGGCGGCGAGGGTGAGCGCGGCGAGGACGAGGGCGCTGGTACAGAGAGTGAGCCGCAGGGGACGCATCGTGAACCTCCAGTCACCTGGAGCCTTCCCCACCCCCTGCGGCCCCGCATCCTCAGGTGTACGCCGGCTGCTCCGTACGGGTGACAGCCGGGGCGGAGGCGTTTAGGGCGGAAGCGTTAGACGAGATCCACCAGGTCCGCGATGGAGTCCACGACCTTGGACGGCCGGTAGGGGAAGTTCTCCACCTGGTCGGGCCCGGTCAGGCCGGTGAGCACCAGGAACGTCTGCATCCCGGCCTCCATGCCGGCCAGGACGTCGGTGTCCATGCGGTCGCCGATCATCGCGCTGCTCTCGGAGTGCGCCCCGAGGGCGTTGAGCCCGGTGCGCATCATCAGCGGGTTCGGCTTGCCCGCGAAGTACGGCTGCTTCCCGGTCGCCTTGGTGATCAGCGCGGCCACCGCTCCGGTCGCCGGGAGGGGGCCCTCGGTGGAGGGGCCGGTCTCGTCCGGGTTGGTGCAGATGAAGCGGGCGCCGCCGTTGATGAGCCGTACGGCCTTGGTCATGGCCTCGAAGGAGTAGGTGCGGGTCTCACCGAGGACGACGTAGTCCGGCTCGTGGTCGGTGAGGATGTAGCCGATGTCGTGCAGGGCAGTGGTGAGGCCGGCCTCGCCGATGACGTACGCGGAGCCGTTGGGGCGCTGGTCGTCGAGGAACTTGGCCGTGGCGAGCGCGGAGGTCCAGATGTTCTCGATCGGCACCTCCAGGCCCATGCGGCGCAGCCGGGCGTGCAGGTCGCGCGGGGTGTAGATCGAGTTGTTGGTGAGCACCAGGAAGGGCTTGCCGGACTCGCGCAGCTTCTTCAAAAAGGCGTCGGCGCCCGGGATCGGCACACCCTCGTGGATGAGGACGCCGTCCATGTCGGTGAGCCACGACTCGATGGGCTTGCGGTCTGCCATGTGCTTCGTACTCCCTGGCGTTGCGGTGGGGCATGGGGTGTCCCATGGAGCGGGGGGCGCCGGAACCACGGCGTACCGACGCCCCCAGGGTAGTCAGGACCGGGTCAGACGGACCCCGTCGATCACCCAGTACCAGTTGTTGCCCGCCGTATACCTGAAGCGGACGCGTGCGGTCCGGGCGCCGGACGGGACCTGGAGGGTGAGGGTCTCCGTCCGCGAGGGCACATCGGCGGTGTAGATCTTCACGGTGACGGGGGTGCCGTCGTCGTAGGAGACCTGCACTTCGCCCTTCTGCGGGGACTCGTGGCGGTAGTACGTGGTGTTGTCGAAGTCGTCGGCGGTGGGCTGCTGGACGGGGCGGCCGTCGAGGTTCCAGGCCGGGTAGATCGCGATGCCGAGGTGGGCGAGGGCGGAGACGGCGACGTCCGGCATCTTCACGTCGTGGCGGACGGAACCGGGGGCGAGTCCGGCGCCGGACGCGATCAGGAAGGTCTGGCGCTCGGCGAGGGTGGAGCCGCCGTGGCCGCCGGCGTCGGTGTGCCCGTGGTCGGCGGTGACCAAGATGAGCCAGTCCTCGGAGGCGTACGCCGGGCGGGACGTGACGGCGGCGACGATCTGGCCGACCTGCGCGTCGGCGGTGTGGATCGCGTCCAGGTACGCGCGGCTGGCGGCGCCGTGGTCGTGGCCAGCGTGGTCGATGTTGTCGAGCTGGACGAACATGGCGTCCGGGTCGCCGTGGCGGAGCTGGGCGACCGCGCGGGCGGTGGTGCCGGTGTCGTACTCGGCGCTCGGGGTGGAGACACGGGTGTCGACCTTCGAGGAGAAGACCGTGTCGGTGAGCGGCGCCCAGGAGGAGACGGCGTACGTGTCGGTACGGCGGTGGTGCCCTGCGGCGGTGGCTCAGTGGCCGCCGGGGCGGCCGGGGCGACCAGGGCGGCGGCGGGCGAGGAGGACGGCTCCGGCGCCGGTGATGACGAGCAGGGCGCCGGCGGCCAGGGCGACGGTGGTCCTGCCGAGTCCGGTGCCGGCGAGTTCGTCGGCGAAGGGGATGCGGTCGAAGGGGGTGAGGGGGGAGGGGGTGAGGGGGGAGGGGCTGGGGGGCGGGGAGGCGGAGCCGGGTTCTTCCTCGTGGGGATCACTGGACTCACGGGGCTCGCCGGACTCACCGGACTCGCCGGACTCGCCGGATGGTTGCCGTGTGGCCGGCTTCTCCTCCGCCGCGATGCGGAAGCGGTAGTCGTTCGACTGCCCGACCCACTCGCCGTCCCCTCCCCTGCGCTGCACCACGGCCGCGTTGGCGGTGACCTCGTTGGCCACGGCGTCCGAGGTGACGGCCAGGCGCAGCTTCACGCGGAGCGTCCGCCCGGGCCGCACGGTGAACCCCTTGAAACCCCCGCGGTCGTCGGCGAGCGCACCGACCAGTTCGTCCCTCTCCGTCCGCGCGAAGCGGACGGGGTGCGGACGGCCGCCGCCGTCGTGGAACTCCAGGACAGGCTGCGTGGGCTCCAGGGCCCGCGCCTCGTCGACGAGCACGACGACGGGGTGGATCCCCGCGCAGACGCGCCCGGTGGTGTTGGTGAGGTCCACGAACCAGGTCGCGTACCCACCACCGGCGTCATACGTGCCGGGCCCGCCATGGATGCGCGTCTTCAACGGAAAGGTGCGCGCATCGGCGGCGGCACAGGACGGCAGAGGACGCGGGGCCGCCGTCTGCGCGGACGCGGGGACGACCGCGGGTACGGAGAGGGACACGCACGCGGCGAGCAGGGCGGCTGTCGCCGACGAGCGGGAGGACAGGGGCGTACGCAGTCGCATGAACACATGACCATGCCGGTCACCCGGCACCCCGCACACCGCCATCCGGTGCACACACCCCGAACGCCCGCACACCTCCGCCCACTCGGAGGACGGTCACGTGCGCGGCGGGGGCCCAGCCGGCTACGACCGGCCGGCGCGGCCGGGACTCAGCCCTTACGCCGGAGCCGCCTGCCCGTCCCCCCGCCCGAAGACCGGCGCGAGGACAAGCTGGGCCGCCCCCTCCGCGACCC